>NZ_JBIWNY010000014.1:0-34088 GCF_044767465.1 Streptomyces sp. NPDC101237
GAGACGGTTCTCTTGGTCGAAAACCCATCTACCAGGGGCTTCATCCGTCTGTCAGCCCAACCGCCCGCCTGGCAAGTGAGGTTGGAAAGGGCTCACTGTAGACCTCGACCAGTTCCCTGAGGCGTCCCGGTTCCTTGACCGTCTCGATGCGAAGACCGGGAACTGGCTTTCCCTGGCCTGGCAGGTTGTCGAGTCGCCGCATCATCAGTGGCATCGCGGCAAGCGATACCCCACCGTGCGCGGTCAGAGCTTTGGCTGTACCGTCCGGGCTGTCCGGGCCGGCCCACCACAACCAAGGGACGCCCGCCAGTCGCGCCCGAGCGGTTTCCACGGCCTGTTCGATCGCATCAAGGGTTCTCACGCGGACGACACCGTTGAAGGTGGCTGCAGCCAGCCCGCTTCGGTAGTGGTCGAGATCGCCCTCTCCGCGTTCCGCTTCGCCCCAGCCCAGTAGGTACTGCCGGAAGTTGGCGGCTACCCGTTCCAGATCCTCGGCGCTCGGACTGGCCCCCACATCCTGTGCCTGCGAGGCCCCGCCCACCGTGCCAGCGCTGCTCGGCATCGCTTCCATCCTCCCCTGCCTCTACTATGCCGGACGCGCCGATCCGGTCTGGCTATCCGAACCCTTTAGGCCTGCTATCCGCAGCCGTTGAGCGTTTTGCTGTGCGTACGGTGGCGCTCCCTGAATGGCGCACGCCGCCCCCGGACATCACCTCGCGGTGTGCCGTGCCAATCATCCAGTTCAGTGCAGCGGTACGGGCCGATTATTGACGGTAATAATTGGACGGTGGTGTTCTTGTAGAAACAATGACGGCAGAGCCAATAGTGCGGGTGTGACGCTCGCCCTGTCCCTGATCCATGCCCGGGCCAAACAGCCACTTCCGCGTAACCCCGTGTCGGGGCGGCGGCTGTGCGTAGAACGATGTCCTGTCGCCCGCTCGTGGCCCTGGTGACTCCCACGCGCCGGAAGGGAGAGTGCGGGAGATGATCTCGCGGCGTTAGCCGGGCGCTGATCCGCTGATCACCACGGGTGCAATGGTGTCCGGCCCGTGTTCTTCAGCGTCACCGAGCGGGTCCGGGGCGGTGAGGGGTGCGCGTAGGGGAGCAGTGTCGGCGGACGTCCCCGAAGTACGCCAGCCCACACAAGACATCGGCGGCGAAGTCGGAGGCGCAGGCGGCACCCACATGCGAGCGGCTCGCCGTGTCCGCCCGGTCGCTGAGTCCGGAGTCGTGTGAACTTGCCACGGCAGAGGCGCCGAGAGCGGCGGCCGTGACGCATACAACGGCGCTGGTGAGTCCGGCGGGCGGGGGTGCTTCCGCACGGGTGTGCTCCCATGGTCATGCTGTGAATCGAACGTACAGGGGCAGGTGGTGGGCTCGGAAGTCATGGCTGGCGGGTCCTCACCGGTTCGGGCTGCGGGGGCGACCGATCCACTTACGGAAAGCACCCAAGCCGCCAGTCATCGTGTCAGGAACAACCGTTCGTGGCATCGAGACAGATCCCTATTCCCCTCCTCTCGCGGATAGGTCAAAACACCCAGACCCGCCGGCCTGGCGGTCACGGACCTGGGTCCGGCCCAGGAGTCCGGTGACCCGGGCACCATCGGCGGCCGCCTGCACGCCGTGTGGAACCCGGCCGCCGCAGGCGGAACGCATAACCACTGTCGAGGACATCGTCGCGGCGGACCGGCGGACCGGCGGACCGGCGGGCGGGCGACGCGGCGGCCGAGTACCGCGGCCTGTGTCGTTGAAGCCCTTGGCTGTTTGCCTTGACGGGCTGTCAACAGGCAGGCCGCGGTCGCGGGCCGTAGCCGACATGTCATCTGCGGGTCTGGTCCCGACCGGCTGCGCGTCGCGCTGTGGTCAGTCGCCCGTGACGAAGGCGGCGACGGCGCTCGCGAACTCCGAGGGCTGCTCCAGGTGCCCGAAGTGGCCGCTGTCCTCCAGGACCAACAGTTCGGCGCCCGGGATCAGCTTCTGCAGTTCCTCGGCCCACCGCACGCCGCAGATCACGTCGTGGCGTCCGACGACGACCAGTGCCGGCACCGTCAGCGAGCCCAGCGTGCCGCGGTCGTCGATCAGGTCCGGGGACAGATCGGCGTCCAAGCCCGAGATGTACCACCCGGTGACCGATTCCCGCAGCGGGGCGAACTCGCTCTCCCTGCCCCAGTAGTCGGCGAAGTACGCCGGCATGATCCCGCGGATCGCGGCCACCATGTCCTCGTCGCCCGCGAGGGAGGACACCGACTGGAACGCCGCCAGGACGTCCGGCAGACCGGGGTGCTCCGCGTGCCGGGCGGCGAACTCCTCGACCTTGTCCATCGCCTCGGCGCCGTGCTCCGGGCCGGTGACCGGGGCGCTGTCGTAGAGGACGATCCCTGCGATCCGGTCGGGTCGGTGCAGGGCGTGGTACTGAACGACGAAGCCGCCGTGAGAGTGGCCCAGCAGGTGCGCCTTCGGTACGCCGAGCTGGTCGACGACCGCGTCGAGGCACTGGCTGTAGAACTCGCGCGTGTAGCCGTGCGGGTGCGTGGGCAGACGGCCGGAGCCACCGGTGCCGACCGGTTCGACGTAGACCATCGTCAGGTGCCGCTCCAGCTCGGGCATCCGCAGGTACTCCCACGAGATGCCGGGCCCGCCGGAGTGGGCCACGCACACCGGGCCGGCGCCGTGTACGTGGTAACGCTGGTCGACACCGTTCACGGTGATCGTGTGAGTGCCGGTGGCCAGCGGCCGGGCGGCGGGTGTGTTCATCGCGGTTCCCATCGGTGAAGGGGTAAGGACATTGGCAGGACGCGCGCAGGGGGAAGAAGTTCGATCGCGGCGATGTGACCCCTGCCACAACCTGGGACGACTCGCCACCGATGCCGCCGAGTTCGGCACCACGACCGCCCACCCTGGCCGCCTGGGCCGGATGCATACATCGACTCGACCGGCTCAGTGTCGGCGGCCAGACCCAGAGCGACGACCTCGCCGGGTCCGGCCCGATGCCGGGCGAGCACGTGGCCGATGCCGCCTTCGTGACCGCGCAGCGGCTCGAACACGCCCCGCGCGTTCACCAGATCACGCTGCTCGACCCGGTCGCTCCCGCAACCAGCCACCAGACCAAAGCGCGGAACGGGTTCGACAGAGCATCCTTCACCGTTGACTGGGTCTGTACCTGCGGGCAAACCGGCCGGACCTGGAAACCACTGCGGATCTTCGGCCACGCCTACGTTCGGGTCCGCTTGGGCGAGGCCGCGGAGCGAGGAATGTCGCGACGTCGACCGGTGTCCGCAGGTGGGCGGTAGAGGGGTTGATGTAGTGGCCGTGTGCTTCCAGGAGCGGGCGGACATCCTGTTTCACGCGGCTGATCGTCATGGCGGTGACGCTGAAGAGTTGCCCGAGGAGGTCCCTGGGTAGGGCTGTGAACACCCACAACACGCAGCGCATCTCGGGAAGTTCGATCACGAAAAACAATGCGTGTCACATGGGGTTGGGCGGTGTTCTGCTGTCCTGGGCACCGGGGGCGTGGAAGAGCCGGAGGTGGTGCATTCTGCCGTCTTTCATGGTCATCAGCCAGGCGACGGCCGGCGGGCAGTGGTCCGGCGCGTCGGGCGGATTGACCAGGTCCATTTCCCAGATAGTGGTGTCGCTGCTCGTGACGGCGCTCACGAACCGCTGACGCACCCCCGCTTCGAGATCACAAGCCATGCCACGGATCAGGAAATCCCGGTCGCCCACTCGTTGCCGCCCCTGGTAGTAGGCGGCATCGGGCGTCCATCGCTCAGCCGTGAGTTCCGCGAAACGCCCCTGCTCCGCCGCGGCCAGTGTCTCCACTGCCTCCCGGGCGCTGGCCCGAGACGCGGCCAGGACATCGGCGTGCCCGGAGTCCGCAGTCGCGATCATCGCCTCGACGAGCTTCTTCCGCGCCTCGCCGAGCCTGCTGCGCACCGTGCCGACAGGTATCCCGCACAGGGCCGCCATCTGGTCGTAGGAGGGGGTGCGCGGGCTGAAGTGCCGCAGCATCACGGTCATGCGCAGTGTGGGAGACAGTTCGTCAATCGCCTGCCAGATCCAGTCGCGCATGGCATGCCGGTCGATGATCTGCTCGGGGCCGGTCTCCGTCACCAGCACGGACAGGTCCGCGACCGGCGTCGTGGACGGTGTCGAGCGCAGCCGCGAGCGACAGGAGTTGCGCACGATCATCCGCAGCCATGCGCTCACGGATTCCGGCTCCCGTACGTCGCCGATACGCCGGAAGGCGATCAGTGAGGCGTCCTGCACGGCATCCTCCGCGTCCGGCCGGTTGCCCAGCACGCTCAGCGCCACGGCCCGCATGCCGGCCCAGTGCCGTTCCAGCAGCGCGCCGAAGGAGGCCGTGTCGCCATTCTGGGCGCTGCGTACCAGGTCCTCGTCGGACGGGTTTTCGTACATCACAGTTCGCACGCGCCTCAGAGTACGTACAGCGGACGCAGGAGCGTCTCCCTGCCGCTCACCGGTCGAGAGAACGGAGATCCATAAGGGCGTCGCCAAGGACAGGCCGCAGTTCTACAGGGACCTCAGTGGCCCTACGGCGCGAACCGTGATGACTCCACGGCCACACAAGGTAAGACCGGCCCCGCCGCGAGCATGGCGGGGCTGCTTCGTGCCTGGAGGATGGCGCCGCCGCGCGAGGCGGCTTCGAAGGCCCCGAGTTCTGCCGCCATGTCTCAGCGCCGAGGACGATACGGCGGGGGCGGGGGCGGGGGCGGTCAGGGAGCGATGCTGAGATCGCTGATCAGTCCATGGGCCAGGACGAAGCGGTATCGCAGGTCGACCTGTCCGCCGGGGAAGTTCCCTTCCAGCCGCTGGTGGACGGTGTACCGGTCGGCTGCGTCACGTTCGACACCGGTAAGCGTCGTCGTGTACGTGTACTCGGTGTCGGTCTGTCCGAGCCATCGCGTGATGCCCTCATGCCCCCCGTAGGTCTGCCCGTCGTCCGTGACCGTGGCGTGCGGCGCGAAAGCGGTCGCGGCAGCGGAGACATCCTTGGCCGCGCGGCCCGCCAGGTAGCGGGTGATCGCGTCGGGCAGGTCGGCAGGGTCGATCGATGTCGGGTTCTGGGTCATGAGTTTTCCTCTGCGCTCTGTCCACGTACCACGGACGCGGGGACTTACTGCTAGAATGAAACCTAGTTGCTTCTACATTAGCAGTAAGTCGAGGAGGTGGCATGCCGAGCCGCATACGGCTGGAGGATCGTGAGTGCCCGCTGTCGACGACGGCGCAGCATGTCGGCGAGTGGTGGACTCTGCTGATCCTGCATGACGCCTTTGACGGCTATACGCGGTTCGACCAGTTTCAGCAGAACCTGAACATCTCCACCAGCATGCTCACCGCGCGGCTGAAGACGCTGGTGGCGGACGACCTGCTGGAGCGACGGCTGTACCAGGACAAGCCGGCCCGATACGAGTACGTTCTCACCGAGCGAGGTCGTTCCTTGCGCCCGGTGATCGTGGCTCTCGCCGCCTGGGGGAACCGGCACCTGGCGCCGCAGGAGCGATCGATGATCCTGGTCGACGCCGCCAGCGGCGAGGAGGTTGAGCCGGTCCTGGTCGACGCCCGTACAGGAAGACGCCTCGACGACAGCGAGGCCTTCGTCTTCGCCGCCGGCCCGGCCGCCAGCACCGCTATGCGGTCGCGGTACGCCGAACTTCACGGACAGCGGCTGGGCAGGGCCGACACGCAGTAGACGTGCCCCGGATCCTCCCCACCGTGTGGACCAGGAGGACGCCATGCACAACATCCAGTTCCGTCGCGCCGCACCCGGCGCCGTCCCTGAAGTGATCACGCGCTACCCGCCACCCACCACCTGGAAGGTAATTCCTCGGTGGACAGTGAACCGGCGCTATCGCTTCACCTCCGGAACGGCCGCATCGGGTACTCATCACCGAGACCTGATGTCGTTGGCCGGCCGTGTGACCCGCCTCGTGGGTGGCCAGGTGGACGAGGAGGCCTCTACCGGTCGCGCACGAAGTGGTGGTCCTCGCTGTCCGGGCGCCGGCGCAGGTTCCGGCGATGCAGCCTGAACGGGGCGGTTCATCGGACGCGGAACGCGGCGGGCTCGCGATGACACCGCCGCGTTCAGACGTCCGGATCCGGGAAGGCAGCCTGTCCTACTTGCCGCCTGCCGGGTCCGCGGAGGCATAGAGCGCCTCGTGGAGGGTCGCCGACGTCTGGGCGACCGCCGCCTTGTTGGCCTGGGTGTCGCGCAGTGCGTTGAGCATCATGAAGTCGTGGGTGACTCCGCCGTAGTGCGTCGAGGTGACCTGGACCCCCGCCGACCTGAGCTTGGCGACGTAGGAGTTGGCGGCGTCCAGGAGCACGTCGGAGTCGGTGATCACCAAGGCCGGGGGAAGGCCGCGCAGTTGCTGGACGGTCGCCTTCAGCGGCGAGGCCAGCGGGTTGGCGCGGTCGGCGGTCCTGGGGGCGTAGGCGTTCCAGAACCACTTCATGGCGGGCCGGGTGAGCCAGCAGTTCTCCGCGAAACGCGTGTAGGACGCCGTGTCGAAGTCGGCGTCCGTGACCGGGTAGAGCATGACCTGTTGGCGGAAGTGCGGACCGCCGCGCTGCTTGGCCATCATCGTGAGCGCGGCGGTCATGTCGCCGCCGACCGAGTCACCCGCGACGGCCAGCCGGCCGGAGTCCAGGCTGATCTCCGCGCCGTGGGTGCCGACCCACTTCGCGACGGCGTACGCCTGCTCGATCGGGACGGGGAACTGGGCCTCGGGAGAGGGTGTGTAGTCGACGAACACGACCTCGGCGCGGGCGCCGTCGGCGAGTTCGCGGACGAGGCGCTCGTGGGTCTTGAAGTTGCCGAGGACCCAGCCGCCGCCGTGGATGTAGACGACGCCGGGCAGCGTTCCCTTGACGCCCGCGGGGCGCACGATGTGCACGTGGACCGGGCCTGTCGGGCCGCCCGGCACGGTGCGCTCGGTGATCTCGGCCGGCAGCATCGGCACCGGCCCGGCCTGGAGCTTGTTCAGCACGTCACGGGCGGCCGGGTACGACAGGTCGTACAGGGGCTTGCCGCCGGCGGCCGCGAGCTGGTCCAGGAAGTCCTGGTCGGTCTTCTCCAGCTTCTGCGGCGGGTTGCCGCACGGCACGTACGTGGCGGCGTCGGCCACCGCCCTGCCCTGGGCGGTTCCCGGCAGGGCGCCGTCCCGGACGGTGCCGCAGGCACTCATCGTGGTCGCTGTCGCGGTCAGGAGGGCTGCCGCGGCGAGCCGGCGCAGGCGGCGGGCTCCGGGCAGGGTGCGGAGGGCACCCATGTCTGCTGCTCTCATGTCTGCGGTTTCCCTAAGTGAAGGAGTCGACCCCCTCCGTAATCGTGGCTGGTCCGTTTGGCCTACACCACCAGGGTTAGCCCATACAGGGCATCTGGTCCGCCCGGTCCTGCGGCCGACGGCCGGTAACGCCACGCACATCCGTACGCAGCGCTGCCAGCCTGGTTAACAGGCGCCAATTCGTCCGCGGTGGTTCAGCCTGAATGAGGCGGCCGCCTGGCGACCCTGCTGGAACAGGCCATCGCCACCTACGAGCGGTCACGGCGCCGAGGAGATCCGCGTCTACGAGAACGAGTTCCACCCGCTGGGCGGCGTGCCCGCCGAGATCTTCCGCTTCGGAGCCGAGTGGGTCGAGCGGGCCCTCGACGGGCAGTTGAGCGCATCAGGGCGCGATGGCGTTCCCGGCCTGTTCACTTCACGGAGGAGACCGCGGACTGGATCACTTTGGTGACCGCGGCTGGGTCCGACACCAGAGTCAGGTGAGAACCGCCTTTGTACAGCGTGATGTTGGAGTGGGCGCGGCGCGCCATCTTCCCCTCGGAGGCCGGGGTGATGATCTGGTCCCCGCTGCTGATGAAGTACCAGGACGGGATCGTCTTCCACGCCTCGTACTTGGACGGAGTCTGGAAGGCCACGGTGGTAGCGGCGCGCTGGGTCGCCCAGAGGTTCACCGCCTGGTCCCGAGGGACGCTGCTCGCGAACTTCGTGACGAAGACGTCCTGCTTGAGATACAACGCCGACGCGCCGGACGGAGCGTTCGGATATGACACGGCGTCGTACAGGTCGGCTGGCTTCCCCTTGGTCAGCACGGACGTCTGACCGCTGAGCTGCGCCGTGGTCTCGCCGGCAGCGGGCGCGGCCGCATCGACGTAGACGAGAGCCTTGACGTTGGCGACGCCCTGCGCGGCGTTCGTGATGACCGAACCGCCGTACGAGTGTCCTGCCAGGACGATGGGGCCCTTGATGGTTTTGAGGAATTCCTTCACCGTCAGCGCGTCGGTGGTCAGGTCCTGCAGCGGATTGCCAATGGCGCGAACCGTGTAGCCGGCCTTGCGCAGGAGGCGTATCTCGCCGTTCCAGCTGGATGTGTCCGCCCACGCCCCGTGTACGAGAACAATGGTGGGCTTCGTCTGGCGAGCGGCGCCGGCGGATTTCGCGTGGGCGGATCCGTTCGCCGGGATCGCCGCGACCAAGGTGGTCGCGCAGACCACGACCGCGGCCAGAGCCGTTGGAAAGCGGGTCCTCCGCCATGCAGGGGATGCCATGACAAGCCTCCTTTGCCGAGCTGCGGCTTCTCAACACGCTAGTCCCGTCCAGCCACATGGGCACCTCGAACGGGCACGCGCCCCTGCCGCAGCGTCGGTCCGGCGAGTCAGCTGGTCAGACGGGGTGTGGCGCGTCAGCCGACGGATCTCCCATGACGGGAGTTCTCCGGGTCGGCCGGGGCGGGGCACGTGGGGAGGGGAGGGCAGGACGGCGCGGGGATGAGAGCGTCGCCCGGTCCGGCAGACGCCTTCCGACGCGAGTGGCCGAAGCCGACGCCCCGGAGGACCGACGCGGGACCTGTCCGTCGACAGCCGCGGCTGGGGCGGGTCACCCTATGGCGGGTGCGGCGGCCGCATCAGGTGAGGGCCGAGGGGTCAGGCGAGGAACTCGGCGAGCGGGAAGGCTCGGTGGCGACGGGGCGGGACCAGGTAGTTCTGACGGTGGGTGGTGTGCAGGATCGAGTTGATCCCCGAGTGCGGACTGCGCGGTGACAGGGGGAGCGTGCTGTCGGGATAGTGGCCGTCCATCGACAGGCGTACGAGGTTGAAGAACGCGGTCGTAGGCTGGAACGCAATGAAGTGCAGTCCGGCCGCGGGCCTGTCGCTGTAGTGGTCCCCCGTCGGGTCGGACGTGTAGTGGAACGGGTTGTCGAGGGTGTCGAAGTCCCCACGCACCGGGACGGTCGTGCCCGAGGGGTAAACCTTTCCGTAGTTGCTGGTCACCGCCGAAGTGGTGCTGTCGACCTGTGACATGCTCCCGCTGTGGCCGTAGGCGTGGTAGCGCTGAACCTGTTGTGCCACTTCCGCCTCTGACTGACCGGGCGGCTCAAGAACCAGCGTGCCCGGTGCGGGCGAGAGCCCCGGCTGGAGCATGGCCTGGACGCGATCCTTGTAGGTGGGAAAGCTCTGCTCGTACCAGGTCGCGAGATCCTGGAACAGGTGCGAGAGATGCATGGTCGTGCCCTGCTTGAAGTAACCCTCGGGCCACTGGTCGGTCCAGCCGGGCAGCGTTTCCAGATTCGCGATGTTGTCGGGGCCCATGTTCGAGTCAAGGGTGGTGGCGAAGCCGAGAAAACCCTGCGACTGGGGCGGGATCAACTGCGCGCCGGGGATGCCGGCCGCCAGCGCGAACTTGCTGGGCAGACCCTGCTGCCCGAAGAAGCCTCCCCCGGAGAACCCCTGCCTGACGCTCGTCACCTTGAACAGGTCACCGACCTGGCCGCTTCCCGAACCGAAGAGGGCATTCTGAGCCGCCCTGATGTTGGCGAGCGAGTCACTGCGGAGCAGCACGGCCACGTCGTTCTGCTCCAGACGGACGGATCCGAAGCCGGTCGGCGGCTGGTCGCTGGGGAACGTCCTGGCATTCTGCACCGCGTACACGGTGCGCCCCTCTGCTTTCGAGGTCGCCACATCGACCGGTAGGTAGGCCGGATAACGCGTTCCTGCCTTGAAGAATCGTGACGCTTTGGCCAGCGAGGGAATGTAGTGCTGGAAGTACGACAGTCCCCAGGACACCGTGACGGCCACACCTGAGGGAGTAGGCGCGAATCGCTGTTCCAACTCCAGCAGGGCGGCCTCGAACTCGCGTTGGGCTTCCCGAAGGGCATCGGCTTTCGCCTCGACATTCAGCTTCGCGGTGATGACGTGGTCGTGGAGGGCGGGCACCCGGACCGCGATCGTCCCCTTTTTTCCGCTCTTGACGCCGGATCCGTCGACCATGATCACCTGTTCGTTCTGCAGGATGTACTGCTCCTGCGCGAATGGGCTGTCGGCGACCGACGTCCGGCGCGGCGGCTTCGCGAATTTGTCGATCAGCTCGTAGATCCCGGCGGAGGCGAGGGCCGTACCCACAGCGGTGGCCGTCCCCTGCAGGACGCGTCGCCTGGTCGGATTTCCGCGCGGCCGAGCCGGACCCGGTTCCCCGCTGTCGTTCTTCATGAGATTCGCTCCGTTGTGGTGGGTCACGCCGTCAGGCAGTCGTCCGCTACGACTCCGAGCGCTTCCGGCCGTCCCTCGCCCGTGGCGAAGAATCCTGGCCCAGTCCGCGAGGCGATTCCGGAGTCCTGCACCGCACCTGGAAAACAGTATCCAGCCATCGCGGGGGGACAAGGCTCGTGTTACGGCGGTTCTGTACCCGTCAGGCGCGCGCATTCCGCTGCCAAGATGCAAGCACACGATAAGCGGGCCGCGGAGTCACCTCGCGGTAGGCTCACAGAAATTCGTTCCATTTCCCGGGGCCTCCCGTGAAGCGGGGCCGGGCCGGGTACTCCAGCCTGTCTCTGCTGATCGTTAATGTCGTTGTCTGGTCATGCCGGTTTATGTGGCACCTGAACACGTCTCGCGCGGCAATATCGGTACAGCCTTTGGCCGGGCCCCTCGATGGACAGGGCGATGATGCCGCTCGGCCAGGTGCTCGACGCAGTGGTTGGTACGGTCACGGAACGCGGACCTGCGCGGATCCCCGACGTCGAAGATCGAGCTGCGCGCGACCCCACATCACCGCGGCCCGCAAGTACAGGTCGGCGGCCGTCTGGCCGAACCCCGCACGCTCATGGTGGACGGCCCGTTCGCCGGTCTGGGCGGCGACGCGGGACCAGGCCTTCGGAAGCATCACGCCGGATTCGCCCGAGCCCGACCACGGCCAGGGGTTCCGGGCCGCGGAGTGCCGCAAGGCGGCAGTCACCCCGAACCGGTGCGGTACCGGCAGCGCCCGGCTCCCGCCGTGGGCACGACGTCGGCTCGGCGCCGTCACCGTCGCGGTCGTGGTGACGGGAAGGAAGCGGTCCGCGTCGCCTCGGCAGCAGGCGATCACAGATGCTGCTAAATTAGAAGTGAGTCACTACTGTTTTGAAAGTGACCATGAGTCGCATCGTGCGGCCCGGCGGCCGAACTGCCCCAGGGCGGTTTGTCCGACCAGTCACAGGCCGGTGCGCGGGCCTTTGGAAGAGCGATAGGAAAGTTCATGAAAACCTGGTTCATCACCGGTGCCACCCCGGGCGGCTTCGGACTGGCTTACGCCGATGCCGCCCTGGAGCGGGGGCACAATGTCGTCGTCACCGCGCGCCGTCCCCACCTGCTCCGGCTGTGGGCTCGCCCGTACGGAGACCGGGCGCTGGTGCTGCCCCTCGACGTCACCGACAGCGAGCAGATCCGTGCCGCCGTGCGGGCCGCCGAGGAAAGGTTCGGCGGCATCGACGTGCTGGTCAACAACGCCGGACGCGGCTGGTACGGGTCGGTGGAGGGCACACCGGACGCCGAGGTCAGGAAGAGCTTCGAGCTGAACTTCTTCGCGGTCGTCGACGTCCTGCGCGCGGTGCTGCCAGGCATGCGCGCCCGAGGGTCCGGTGCCGTGGTGAACATGTCCTCGGTCGCCGGCATGCGAGGTGTCACGGGCTTCGGGTACTACAGCGCGGCGAAGTTCGCGATCGAGGGGCTGACCGAGGTCCTGCGAGCGGAAGTCGAAGCCTTCGGCATCGACGTGCTCGCCGTGGAGCCCGGGGCGTTCCGCACGCACGCCTACGCAGGCTTCTCGGAGGAAGCCGTCAACGAGACCGTGGACGCCTACCTGCCTCTGATCGAGGAGGTCCGGACCTTCATGGTCGACCAGGACGGCAAGCAGGCGGGCGATCCGGTGCGCGGCGCCCGTGCGGTCGTCGAAGCACTCGACAGCGACCGCCCGCCGCACCGGCTCGTTCTGGGCGCCGACGGCTACGAAGCCGTCGTGCACCACCTGGAGGACGTGCTGGCCGATCTCCGCTCCCACGAGGGTGTGGCGCGAGGAGCGGACTTCCCAGCGGGAGAGTAGCGGAGACGGCCGGATCAAGATCCGAACCCGCGGGCGTCCACATCCGCGGGAAGCGGGCGTCCACATCCGCAAAGTACGGGCCTGTCGGATTCGTCCTGCCGCGCCGAGAGGACCAAGAGGTGCGTGTCGCGTCCGGGCCCACCGGCCGTGTCGTTCCGCCCGTCACCCGGTCGGCCGACCTTGCCTGGCAGCGAGGTCCCGGCTGATCTTGAGTGGGTCTTCACCAGCCCTTGCGACGTTCCGCCCGCGCCACTTCGATGCGGGCGGTGGGTTTGAGTACTCCCAAGGGTTGCCCGGATGCCTTCTAGGAGAACTGATCCTTGGTGCCTGACAGCACGGCCGAGACGATCGGCGACTTCCTGATCCGGCGCCTGCGCGAGGCAGGCGTGACCGACTTCTTCGGTGTGCCCGGAGACTTCAATCTCGAGTTCATGCAGCAGATCGAGGACTCGCAGGACGTTCGCTGGATGGGCACCTGCAACGAGCTCAACGGTGCCTACGCCGCCGATGGGTACGCTCGTCTGAAGGGACTCGGCGTGGTGGTCGTCACCCACGGCGTAGGCGCGCTCAGCGCCGTCAACGGCATTGCCGGAGCGCACGCCGAACACGTACCGGTCGTCTGCGTGGCCGGCTCGCTGCCCCTCGTGGCCGAAGACCGCGGCCTCCTGCTGCACCACACCTTCGCGGACGGCGGCCGAGACGAGTTCCGGCGCGCCTACGACCAGGTGACCGCGGGGACCGCGAGGATCACCCCGCAGAACGCGGTCATGGAGATCGACCGGCTGATCCGCACGGCCTGGCAGCTCAAGCGGCCGGTGTACATCGAACTGCCCTCCGACATCGCCTATCTCACGATCACCGCGCCCACGAGCCCTCTGGACCTGACGAGCCCGGCGAGTGACCCGGAGCGACTCGAAGCGGCGGTACGGGCCATCACCGCACGGCTGGCCGACGCACGCAAACCCGCGCTGCTCGTCGACAGCGACGCCGACCGCTACGACGTCTCCGGGGCCGTCACCGAACTGAGCGAAAAGATCGGCGTGCCCATCGCGCTGATGAACACGGCGCGCGGCGTCGTGGACGGCTCGCACGCCTACCTGACAGGAACGTACCCGGGCGCGCCGGAAGCCCGTCGGGCGGTCGAGGAAAGCGACTGCGTGCTGGCGATCGGCTACCGGGGCGTCGACTCCACGACCGGATTCTTCGCCGGCAGGCTGCCCGGCACCACGATCCACCTGCGCGCCTACTCGGCAGACGTGGGCGAGGTGAACTACCAAGGCGTCTCGCTGCCGGAGTTGTTGAGCGGCGTGGCCGACCGCGTCCCCTCAGGCCCGGCGGCCCCGCCGCCCGAGCGCTTCGCACCGCCGCCCCCACCGGACGGCAGTTCCTCCGAGCCCCTCACCCAGGCCGTTCTCTGGCCCGCGGTCCAGGGCTTCCTGCGCGAGGGTGACGTGATCATCGCCGAGGACGGCACGTCGGTCGCAGGTCTTGGCGGCCTCACCCTTCCCGACCGCAGCACCTTCGTCACCCAGTCGGTCTGGGGGTCGATCGGCTACACCGTGGGCGCGCTCCTGGGCACGCTCGTCGCGGCACCCGAACGGCGGCACCTGCTCTTCGTCGGTGACGGGTCCTTCCAGCTGACCGCGCAGGAGATCGCCACCATGCTCCGCCACGATCTGAAGCCGGTGATCTTTCTCGTCGACAACCAGGGCTACACCATCGAGCGAACCATCCTCGGCAGGAACGCCGACTACAACGACGTCGCGCCCTGGGCCTACAGCAGGCTGCCCGCCGTCCTGGGCCCCGACCGCGACACCGGTGCCTTCCTCGTGGGCACGCTCGGCGAACTCCGCGAGGCCCTGCGTGCGGAGCACGACGGCATGAAGTTCATCCAGATCCGCGTCGACAAGTACGACGCGCCCCCGAACCTGGTGACCGGCGGACACAAGTCGGCCGATCTCGACTACGGTCCGCGCGGCCCGCAGAGTCGGCCGGGAAGTCAGATCTGATCCGCGCCTCGACAGAGCGGAGTCCGGCTGCCGGGTGAACAGCGCGGCGTGACTTCCGCTCCTCCGACCGCGGAACACACCCTCCCTCCAGGTGAGGTTGTCACAACCACCCCTTGGTCATACGAGTCATGAGGACAAATCGACGGCGAAATGGCCGCTCTGCGTGAGGAATGACTACTGTGGTCACTGTCAGTGATGCCTTCTACCGGGTGCTTCGCCGTCACGGAGTGACGGCCGTGTTCGGGAATCCCGGCTCCAACGAGCTGTCGTTCCTGACCGGTCTCCCCGACGACATTCCGTACTACCTCGTCCTCCAGGAGGGCGCCGCGATCGCGATCGCCGACGGCTACGCCCAGGCCTCCGGCACCATCGGCTTCCTGAACCTGCACGCCGCCTCGGGAACCGGAAACTCGATGGGATGCATGACCAACACCGCTGACTGCCACACACCGATGGTCATCATGGCCGGCCAGCAGGCGCGCCGGTACGTGCCGGTCGGGGCGATGCTCACCAACGCCGACCCGGTCAAACTCACCGATCCCCTGGTGAAGTGGGCCGGCGAGCCGCTGCGTCCACAGGACGGTCCGGCACTGGTGTCCAAAGGGCTGATGCTCGCGAACTCGGCCCCCCGTGGAGTCGTCTACCTGTCCGTCCCCCTGGACGACTGGACGCAGCCGGCCGAGGACGGCGCTCTGGAACTGCTCGCGGAGCGCGAGGTCATGGGCAACCCCGTCGTATCATCCACGGCACTGGACACACTGGTCGAGGCACTGGACAGCGCATCGGCCCCGGCCCTCGTACTGGGGCCGGGCGCCGACACGGAGGAAGGCTTCGCCGCCGCGGTCGGGCTGGCCGAGCGGGCCCGGCTGCCCGTCTGGGTCGCGCCCAGCCCGCCCCGCTCGCCGTTCCCCACCCGGCACCGCTGCTACCAGGGGCAACTGCCCTCAGCTGCGGGCGCGGTCGCGGACATCCTGGGGCAGTACGACACGGTGATGTGCTTCGGCGCACCCGTCTTCCGCTACCACGCACCGAGCGACGGCGACTTTCTGCGGCCCGGCGTGCAGGTGTACGCGGTCACCGACGATCCCGACGAGGCGGCCCGTGCGCCGTTCGGCCGTATCGCCATCGGCGACCCCTCGGACGCGCTCGTACGGGTGGCAGCGGCGGTGGCCGGGAGCGACCGTGCTTGGCCGCCGACGCGCACGGTGCCCGAAGCCGACACCAGCGGCCCGCACTTCACCGCGGAGGCCATCCTCGACGCGATCAACCGCGGCAAGACCGACGACACCGTCATCGCCCTGGAATGGACCTCCGCCGACCAACTGCGCGACCGCCTCACCATCACCCGCGCCAAGTCGCTGTTCTACTGCGCCGCCGGAGGTCTGGGGTGGGGGCTGCCCGCCGCCATCGGACTGCGGCTAGGCCGCCCCGACCGCCCCGTGGTCGCGCTGATCGGCGACGGCGCCATGCAGTACACCCCCGCGGCACTGTGGACCGCGGCCCGGCACCAGGTGACCGTCACGTACGTCGTCTGCACCAACACCAAGTACCGGGCTCTGGAGGAGTTCTCCGAACTCCTCCACGTCCCCAAGGGCGAGTACCTCGACATCGCCGGGATCAACGTGCTGGACATCGCCCGCGGTTACGGCCTGGAGACCCACCGCGCCGAGTCCCTGGAAGACCTCACCGACTACATCCGGCAAGGGGCCGACGCGAAGGGCCCGCGCATGGTGGAGATCCTCCAGCGCTGACCAGAAGGGGAGGGACCGATCGCGCCGGTCTTCGCCAGCGACGGCGGGGGGCATCTGTTCGCGATCGGAGACAGCGGACACGTCTGGAAGTCCACCACAGCCTGCTGGTTCGACGACTTCGAGGTCACCGCGTCCAGCTTGCGGGAGTGCACTGGGAGGCAGCGCCGAAGGACGGCTTCCCTGTGCTGGGGCACACGTACGCCTCCGTCATGCTGGAGGCGGGAGAGTCTGTCGTGACCGTGGCTCGGACACTCTTCGCCGGCCATCACCCTCGGTTACTATGCTCACTTCATGCCGGAGGCCGGAAGCAAGGGGCGGACGGCAATCGACGGGCTGTTGGGGAGGCAGGGGGATCCGCATGGCATTCGACGCTCCCCAGATTCTCCCCAGGGCCGGCGGCAGACCATCTCCGCTCCACGGCACCCTCAGGACCTGCCGTGGAGCGCAAGGTTGAAGAGTAGGGTGGCCTAAGAAAGTGCTCACAGAGGTCATCGCGACCCGCTACATCACGCCGCTGCGTGAGGGCGGCTCGCTGCCGGGGCTCGTCGAGGCCGACGACCTCGGGACGTACGTCACCAAGTTCACCGGCGCGGGACAGGGCCGCAAGACGCTGGTGGCCGAGGTCCTCTGCGGCGAACTCGCCCGCCGGCTGGGCTTCCGGGTGCCCCGTCTGGTCACCGTCGAGGTGGACGCCGTGCTGGGGCTCGGCGAACCCGAACAGCAGGTGCAGGACCTGCTGCGGGGCAGCGGCGGCACCAACCTCGGCATGGACTTCCTCTCCGGTGCCCTCGGCTTCGACCCGCTCGCCTTCACGGTGAGCGCCGAGGAGGCCGGGCGGATCGTCTGGTTCGACGCGCTGATCAACAACGTCGACCGCTCCTGGCGCAACCCCAACCTGCTGGTGCACCGCGGCGACCTGTGGCTCATCGACCACGGCGCCACCATGATCTGGCAGCACAACTGGCCCGCCGCCGAGGCCTCCGCCGCCCGCCCCTACGACGCGGCCGACCACGCGCTCGGCCGCTTCGCTCCCGATGTCCGGGCGGCCGCCGCCGAGTTGGCACCCCGGGTCACCGAGGACCTGCTCGCCGAGGTCACCGCCGAGATCCCGGACGTCTGGCTGACCGGCGAGCCGGGCTTCGACACTCCCGACGACCTGCGGCGGACCTACGCTCGGCCGCTGCTCGCGCGGGCCGCCGGCATCCACGACCGCATCACCGGCATCGAGCCCGGCACCCAGGGAGCGAAGTGAGCCAGACCCACATCAACGTGGCCGGCCATGTGGTCGAGCGCCACATCACCCGCTCCGGCCAGGGCGGCGACCGCGACGTCTTCGAGTACGCCCTGCTCCGCGTCGTACCGCGGGTGGAGCGCGGCGAGTGCATCAACGCGGGCGTGCTCGTCTACTGCCGGGCCAAGGCCTACGTGGGCGCCCGCACCCATCTGGACGAGGCCCGGCTGCTCGCCCTTGACCCGGCCGCGGACGTCGCCGGGGTGCGGGCCGCGCTGGGCGCGGTCGAGGCCGTCTGCGCCGGCGGGGAGGCGGCCGGAGCCGCGGCCGGCGACGATCCCGGGCGGCGGTTCCGCTGGCTGGTCGCGCCTCGCTCGACGATCGTGCGGCCCGGTCCCGTGCACACCGGACTCACCCGCGACGCGGCGGCCGAGACGGAGCGGTTGCTCGACCTCCTGGTGAGGTAATGGATCACACCCGCGCGGTGTGACGTTGACACCGCGTGCCAGGGCTTCTAGCGTCACGTCTGCTGAAGGTACTAAGCGGTCGCTCACCGCAGGGCGGGCTCCGCGAGCGGGCTCACTCGATCAGGTTCTCTCAAGGGCGAGGAGACACAGGAATGTCCACCACAGAGCAGCGGGTCGCGGTCGTCACGGGTGCCGCACGCGGGATCGGCGCCGCCACCGCCGTACGACTGGCCGCCGAGGGCCGCGCGGTCGCCGTGATCGACCTCGACGAGGCGGCCTGCAAGGACACCGTCGAGAAGATCACCGCGGCCGGCGGCAGGGCGATCGCGGTCGGCGCCGACGTTTCCGACGAGGCCCAGGTCGCCGCCGCGATCGCGCGGGTCGTCGAGGAGCTGGGCGCCCCGACCATCCTGGTCAACAACGCCGGTGTGCTCCGCGACAACCTGCTGTTCAAGATGTCCGCGTCCGACTGGGACACGGTCCTGAACGTGCACCTGCGCGGCTCCTTCCTGATGACCAAGGCCGTCCAGCAGCACATGGTCGAGGCCGGTTGGGGCCGGGTCGTCAACCTGTCCTCCTCCTCCGCGCTCGGCAACCGCGGCCAGGCCAACTACTCCGCCGCCAAGGCCGGTCTGCAGGGCTTCACCAAGACCCTCGCCATCGAGCTCGGCAAGTTCGGTATCACCGCCAACGCGGTGGCCCCCGGCTTCATCGCCACCGAGATGACCAAGGCGACCGCCGAGCGCGTGAAGATGGGCTTCGAGGAGTTCAAGGCCGCCGCGGCCACCCAGATCCCCGTGCAGCGCGTGGGCGAGCCCGAGGACATCGCCAACGCCATCGCCTTCTTCACCGACGAGGCCGCCGGCTTTGTCTCCGGCCAGGTGCTCTACGTGGCCGGCGGACCGCTGGACTAGCGGGTACCAGGGACTATCGAGGATCACGGACATGACTGAACTGCCCGAGCTGTCCGGCAAGGTCGCCGTCATCACCGGCGCCAGCCGTGGCATCGGTTACGGCGTCGCCGAGGCGCTGGTCGCCCGCGGCGACCGCGTCGCCATCACCGGACGCAACGAGGACGCGCTCAAGGAGGCCGTGCAGCGCCTGGGTTCCGAGCGTGTCATCGGCGTCGCAGGCAAGGCCCACGACCTGGCCCACCAGAGCGAGGTCGTCGAGCGCACCATGGCGGCCTTCGGCCGCGTCGACTACCTGGTCAACAATGCTGGTACCAATCCGGTGTTCGGGCCGATCGCGGACGTCGACCTGGACGTGGCCCGCAAGGTCTTCGAGACCAACGTGGTCTCGGCCCTCGGCTTCGCCCAGAAGACCTGGCACGCCTGGCAGAGGGAGAACGGCGGCGCCATCGTCAACATCGCCTCCGTCGCCGGTCTCTCGGCCTCGCCGTTCATCGGCGTGTACGGCATCAGCAAGGCCGCGATGATCAACCTGACCCAGCAGTTGGCGCACGAGTACGCGCCGGGCGTCCGGGTCAACGCCATCGCCCCAGCGGTCGTCAAGACCAAGTTCGCGGAGGCTCTCTACGAGGGCCGCGAGGCCGAGGCCGCCGCGGGCTACCCGCTCCAGCGGCTCGGTGTGCCCTCCGACATCGGCGGCGCCGCCGCCTTCCTCACGTCGGAGCAGTCCGACTGGGTCACCGGCCAGACCCTCGTCGTCGACGGCGGCATCTTCCTGAACGCGGGCGTCGCCTGACGGTACGCCAGATCGGCCCGCTGCCCTCCGGGCGTCGTTTTCGTCACAGACATTTCGTCGCAGAGACGACGGAAACGGCGCCCGGTCCGGCGTACCGGATCCGCACAGCCGGATGACAACGTCGTCATACCACATTCGATCAACGCCCGTGTATCCGGGGCGGTTCAAGGAGGACAACGCTGCGGTATGGTCTGCCGCCGACCCCTGGTACGGCGGATCGAGGAGCGAGCGCGTGTTCAACCGCAACCGAGGCCTTCGCAGAGTGGCCGCTGCCGCTTCCCTGTCGCTCCTCGCCGGCTGCGGCGTCTTCTCCGCCAGCGGTTCGGGAAAGGGCGGTCCGATCGTCGTCGGCACCACCAGCGCCCCCAGCACCCTGGACCCCGCCGGTTCCTGGGACGGCTCCTGGGAGCTGTTCCGGAACATCTACCAGACCCTCCTGGCCTACCCCGACGGCGCGACCACCCCGCAGCCCGACGCCGCCGAGAAGTGCGCCTTCACCGACTCCGGCAACCGCACCTACCGCTGCGAACTGCGCTCCGGCCTGAAGTTCGCCGACGGCGACGCGCTCGACGCGGCGGCCGTCAAGTACTCCATCGACCGGATCCGCGCCATCAACGCGCCCAGCGGCCCCGCCGGGCTGCTCGGCAGCCTCGACAAGGTCGAGACGGCCGGCGACCGCGAGGTGGTCTTCCACCTCGGCAAGCCCGACGCCACCTTCCCGTTCGTGCTCGCCACCCCGGCCATGTCCATCGTCGACCCCGACGACTACCCGGCCCACTCGCTGCGCGAGGACGACTCGGTGCACGGCTCGGGGCCGTACACGCTCAAGTCCTACCGGGACGGCGAGCGGGCCGAACTCGTCCGCAACGACCGCTACCAGGGCTTCGCCGACCGGCAGAACGACGCGGTGACCATCCGCTACTTCCGGGACTCGGCCACCATGGTCAAGGCCCTGCGGTCCGGGGACATCGACGTCACCTACCGCGGTCTCGCCGCCACCGACATCGTCAGCCTGGAGGCGCGCACCCACACCGACCTGCAACTGGTCGACGGCACCGGCACCGACATCAGCTACCTGGTGTTCAACCCCAGGGACCGGTGGGCCAAGGTGCCCGCGGTGCGCAAGGCCGTCGCCCAGCTCGTCGACCGGTCCGCGATCGCCCACACCGTCTACAAGGACACCGTCGACCCGCTGTACTCCATGGTCCCGGCCGGTCTCACCGGCCACAGCACCGGCTTCTTCGACGACTACGGCGACCCGAGCACCGCCAAGGCGCGCAAGATCCTCACCGACGCCCACGTCACCGCGAAGGTGCCGCTCACCTTCTGGTACACCACCGACCGGTACGGCTCCGAGACCGGCCGCATGTTCCAGGAGCTGAAGCGGCAGCTGGACGCCTCCGGACTGTTCTCCATCACTCTCAGAAGCCGCCCCTGGAAGACCTTCGTCGTCGGCTACCAGAAGGGCGAGTACCCGGTGTTCGGGCGGGGCTGGTTCCCGGACTTCCCGGACGCCGACAACTTCATCGCCCCGTTCGTCGGCCAGGAGAACGCCCTCGGCACGCCGTACCCGTCACCCGTCATCACGGACAGGCTGCTGCCCGAGTCCCGCTCCGAGAGCGACCGCGGCGAGGTCGTCAAGGAGTTCGAGGAGGCCCAGCAGATCCTCGTCGACGACGCCCGGCTGATCCCGCTGTGGCAGGGCCGGCAGTACGTCGCCGCCAGCGACGACATCTCCGGCGGCGAGCAGGCCCTCGACCCGTCGACGATCATGATGATGTGGGAGCTGCACCGCAAGACCAGCTGGTGAAGCGGTCCGCGGGAGTGATTGTCAGTGGCCGCCTGTAGGTTCTTGGGCATCAGCAGGAACCGCAAGTGACCGTAGACCGTGAGGACGTTGACGTGACCGACATCGCCATGCTGCCCGAGTCCTGGCGCGGGGTTCTGGGCGACGAACTGCAGCAGCCCTACTTCAAGGAGCTGACCGAGTTCGTCGAGGAGGAGCGGGCGAACGGCCCTGTCTACCCGCCCCGCGAGGAGGTCTTCGCCGCGCTGGACGCCACGCCCTACGACCAGGTCAAGGTGCTGGTCCTCGGCCAGGACCCGTACCACGGCGAGGGTCAGGGCCACGGCCTGTGCTTCTCCGTCCGTCCCGGAGTGCGGATCCCGCCGTCCCTGCGGAACATCTACAAGGAGATGAAGGGCGAGCTGGGCTGGGAGGAGACGCCGGACAACGGCTATCTGATGCCGTGGGCCCGGCAGGGCGTCCTGCTGCTCAACGCGGTGCTCACGGTCCGCGCCGGTGAGGCCAACTCGCACAAGAACAAGGGCTGGGAGAAGTTCACCGACGCGGTGATCCGCGCGGTGGCCGAGCGGCCCGACCCTGCGGTCTTCGTCCTGTGGGGCGGGTACGCGCAGAAGAAGCTCCGGCTGATCGACGAGTCCCGGCACGTCGTGGTCCAGGGCGCCCACCCCTCGCCGCTGTCGGCGAAGAAGTTCTTCGGCTCGCGCCCCTTCACGCAGATCGACGAGGCGGTCGCGGCGCAGGGCCACGCGCCGATCGACTGGCGCATCCCGAACCTGGGCTGAGGCCGGGCGGCGGGCCGTCGGGGGAAGTCGCCGCGGGGGCCGGTCACGGGGGAGGGCCGCTGGGGGAGCGGCTCGGTGCGGGGGCGCGAGCGGGTGTCCGGCGGGCGGACGGGCGGGTCCATGGGTGGGGACACGTCGGGGCGGGGGCGGGTCGGATGGCCGGGTGCGGGCGCGGAGGCGGTTAGCGTCATGGCAGACATCCGGAGAGCTCGGAGGAACGCGGTGGCGGAGCGACAGGAGCGCACGGCACCCGATGCCGTGCTCACACGGATCGGGCAGGTCGTGATGCTGCACCACGCAGGGGACCGCGAGGAGGCCCGGGGGCGCCTGCTCGACCTGTGGGCCGAACTGGGCGAACACGGCGACCCGCTGCACCGCTGCACCCTGGCCCACTACCTGGCCGACACCCAGGACGACCCGTCCGACGAACTCGCCTGGGACCTGAGGGCGTTGTCGGCGGCGGACGAGGCGGAGGAAGCGGTGGGCCTGCGCGGTTTCTACCCCTCCCTGCACCTGAGCCTCGCCGCCGACTACGTCAAGCTCGGCCGCGCCGAAGCCGCCCGCACCCACCTGCGCCGGGCCCGCGGCGCCGCCACCGCCCTCGGTGACGACGGGTACGGCGACGGGGTGCGGGCCGCGATCAGCCGTCTGGAGCTGCGGCTCGGGGAGGACGACAGGCCGGACGGCGACTCCTGGGGCCCGCCCCGCCAGCGTCCGAACTAGAGCGCGCACGCCGTCGCACGCCGTCGCACGGCAGGCGGGACTTTCGCGACACGCCCTGGGGCCGTCAGTGGCCGTAGGTCTGGTCGCAGATCCGCGCCTGGGGGCTGTCCTGGGGCCAGCCGCCGTACTGCCTGCCGAGGGAGCACACGTCCGGGGCCTTCGGGACGGGGCCGGAGAGACCCGGGGGCTCGGCCCGCGGCCCGTGGTTCCGCCGCGGATGCGGGTGCGGCTGCGGGGCGGCCGCGCGCGAAGCGGCGGAGTGCGGGCGGTCCGGCTGCGGAGGCGGCGGCGCCGCGGTCCGGGGGGAGGCGGGGGCCGCCCGGTGGGACGGGCGGGACGGGCCGACCATCTCCAGTGCCTCCTTGGCAGGCGCCTGCACCGCCCGGGGCTCCGCGGAGCCGTCCGGGCGGGGCACCGACGGCTGCAGGGGCGCGGAACCGGGCGGCGGGCCGGGCGCCGCCGGACGCTGGACCGTCACGCAGCCGGAGAGGGCCGCGACGGTCACGGTGACCAGGAGCGCTGCGGTGGTGGTCGTTCGATGCACCCGCGCAACTCTGCTGGTTCCGCACGAAGGTTGACACCGTCCACGGGAGTTCGGTGACCCGCCCGGGTGATCTCGTGGCCCGTACGGGGGACGGGCGGGTGCGAGGCTGACGTCAGTCGCCCGTCACGCCGTCGAGGCGCTCCCGGATCAGGTCGGCGTGCCCGTTGTGCCGGGCGTACTCCTCGATCATGTGGGTGTGGATCCAGCGCAGGTTCACCCGCTGCCCGCTGCGCCGGTGGCAGCCCTGGGAGAGGTCGTCCAGGCCGAAGCGGGCCGCGTTGCGGCGGGCCGTCCCGATCTCGGCCTGCCAGTTCGCGTACGCCTCCGGCCAGCCGGTGCCCTCGTCGAGACGGAAATCGGCGTCCGGGTCCTCGTCGGTCCAGTAGAGCGGCGGCACCGCCTCGTCGACGAGGACGGTGCGGTACCAGAACCGCTCCACGTCGGTCATGTGCCGCACCAGCCCCATCAGGGACAGGGGCGACGGCTCCACGGACGCGGTCCGGAGCTGGGCGTCGGTCAGCCCCTCGCACTTCATCGCGAGTGTCCGCCGGTGGAACGCCAGCCAGTCGTCCAGCGAGGTGCGCTCGTCGGCGTCGAAAGCGGGCTCACGGCGTTCCGTCGTCATGCCCGGCATCCTCGCCCACCCGGCCCCGTCCCACCACGGATTATCGGCCCGTATGCTTCCGGACAGGCACAGGGGCAACCACGGGGAGCGCATCGGTGAAGGTCGGCTGCATCGGACTCGGCGACATCGCGCGGAAGGCGTACCTGCCGGTGCTGGGCGCCCAGCCGGGCCTGGATCTCCATCTCCAGACCCGCACCCCGGCCACCCTCACCGAGGTCGCCGACAGCCTCCGGCTGCCCGCGGGGAACCGCCACGCCACCCTCGACGACCTCCTCGGCCAGGACCTCGACGCCGCCTTCGTCCACGCGCCCACCGCCGTCCACCCCGAGATCGTCACCCGGCTCCTGGAGGCGGGCGTACCGACGTACGTCGACAAGCCCCTCGCGTACCGCTTCGCCGACTCCGAGCGGCTCGTGGAGCTCGCCGAGGCGCGCGACGTGTCGCTGGCCGTCGGCTTCAACCGCCGCCACGCGCCCGGTTACGTCCAGTGCGCCGACCATCCGCGCGAGCTGATCCTGATGCAGAAGAACCGCGTCGGGCTGCCCGAGGAGCCGCGCGCGATGATCCTCGACGACTTCATCCACGTCGTCGACACCCTCCGCTTCCTGGTGCCCGGCCCGGTCGACGACATCACCGTGCGCGCCCGGGTCGCCGAGGGCCTGCTGCACCACGTGGTCCTTCAGCTGTCCGGAGACGGCTTCACCGCGCTCGGCGTGATGAACCGGCTCAGCGGCTCCGCGGAGGAGATCCTGGAGGTCTCCGGACAGGACACCAAGCGCCAGGTCCTCAACCTCGCCGAGGTGATCGACCACAAGGGGCAGCCGACGCTCAGGCGGCGCGGAGACTGGGTGCCGGTGGCCCGCCAGCGCGGCATCGAGCAGGCCGTGCTCACGTTCCTCGACGCCGTCCGCGCCGGGAAGGTGCTCAGCGCCCGGGACGCACTGGCGACTCACGAGCTGTGCGAGCGGGTGGTACGAGAGGTCCGGCGGCACCCCGGCGCAGCCTGACCGCCCGCAGCCGCACTCCCTCGCCCAGGCAGAACCCGGCCAGCACCAGCAGCGCGCCGTCCACCGTCCAGTCGCCGAACCGCACGAACGGCGTGGTCCCGTGGGCGACCGGCACCTCGTAGACCCGCGCCGCGACGGTGTCCGTGCCCAGCCACGGGCCGAGCCGCCTCCCGTCCGGGCCGTACACCGCGGAGACACCGGTCAGCGTGGCGTGGACCATGGTGCGGCCGGTCTCGGCGGCCCGCAGCGCGGCCAGCGAGGCGTGCTGTTCGGGGGCCCAGCTGTGCTGGAAGGACGAGGTGGACGTCTGGCCTATCAGCACATCGGCGCCGTCCCGCGCGAGATGCCGGCTCATGTCGGGGAACGCGGTCTCGAAGCAGACCATGGGCCCGATCCGCAGCCCGTGGCCGACGTTCATCACCACCTGCTCGGTGCCGCGGCGCCGGTCCTCGCCGGCCGCCTTGCCGACCGACGTGGCCCAGCCGAGCAGCGAACGGGCCGGTATGTACTCGCCGAACGGGACCAGCCGCATCTTGTCGTACCGGTCCCCGGTGGGGCCGTCCGCGCCGACCAGGAGGGAACTCTTGTAGATGCCGGGCCGGTCGGAGCGCCGGGCGTCCACGTTGACCAGGATGTCCGCTCCGGTCTCGCGGGAGAGGGCGGCGATCCGCCGCGCGAGGTCGGGCCGGTCACCGAGGTCGTACCCGACACTGCTCTCGCCCCAGACGATCAGGTCGGGGCGCTGCCCGGCCAGTTGCCGGGTCAGCCGCTCCTCGATCGCGAAGCGCCGGTCGGCTCCGGCGGTGCCGTCCGTACCGGCATCGCCCTCCACGATGCCGGGCTGTACGACCGCGACGCGCACCCGCCCCTCGACGTCCGGGCGCGGAGACCAGACCCAGACGGCGGAGGTCGCGGCGGCGGTGGCCACCAGCGAGGCCACCGCCGGCACCCGCGCCTCACGCACGCGGACGAGCACGGTCACCGCCACGTTGACGGCCACCACCAGGAAGCTCAGCAGCCACACCCCGCCGACGGAGGCCAGCCGCAGCGCGAGCGTCACCTGCCACTGGGTCGCGCCGAGCACGCCCCACGGCCCGCCCAGGCCCTGCCAGGACCGCACCAGTTCCACCATCAGCCACGCCGACGGCAGCACCAGCACCGCGGTCGCGGCCCGCCCCGGGGTGGGCGTGCCGCCCAGCAGCCGGCGCGTCAGCAGACCCCAGGGCGCCCACAGGACGCTCAGCAGCCCGGCGATCAGGAAGATGAAGACGTGCAGGCTCGGCAGCAGCCAGTGGTGCACGGCGACCATGAACCCGAACCCGCCGCACCAGCCGTCGTACGCCGCCCGCCGCCCGGTCGGCGCGGAGCGGGCCAGCAGCAGCCAGGGGACCAGCGCGACATAGGCGAACCACCACAGGGACGGTGCGGGGAAGGCCAGGACGGGCAGCGCGCCCGCGAGCGCCGCCACGCAGGAACGCCGCCACGGCGAGGTGAGCCAGCGCTCGACGGTCCTCATGCGTCGCCTCCTGCCCGCGGGTCCTTCCAGTGTGCGGGACCGGCGGCGATCTCCGACAGGGGGCGTGGGAGCGGGGTCAGTCCGGCGCGACCGCCGCGGGCAGTTCGGCCATTCTGCGCCACTTCTCCTCGACGACCACCCGGCGCAGCCGCCAGCCGTCCGGGGTGCGCAGGAACGCGAAGGCGTAACGGCCGCCGCACACGAAGTCCGGGGCGGTCGCGGCGGTGTCGCCGCCGGCGAAGCGCATGGGGTTGATGTAGTCGGCCTGGAGCCGGGCCGTGTCGCCCGTGTCGTGCTCCAGGACCTCGAACCGCACCCGGCGGTTGACGATCAGATGCTGCCGCATCGAGAACAGCGCCAGGCTCTCCGCGAGCCACCCCGCCACCTCTCCGGCGTCCCCCTCTATCCCGCCGGCCGACCGGTAGTCGGCGCGCCCGTCCGTGGTGAACAGCCCGCGGTACGCCGTCCAGTCCCCGTCGTCGACGGCCACCGCGTAGTCGGTGACCAGTCCGTCCACGGCCAGCCGGTCCATCACGGTCGCGAGCTCCACACGCTGCGTCATCGGCTCAGTGTTGGGCACGGGACGGGCGGAGCCAAGGGGTGCGGGCGATCTGCGCGTGATATTCGGCGATGTTCGAACAGGAGCTGACCGGATGTCGGTCAGGTGCGCGACCGGCGGTCCGGACGGGAACGCGGGTTCGGCCGGCGGCGGCCGGTGACAAAACCCTTGGACACGGCCGCCGAAGTCCGGATCATGTCCGCGTGACGAAGTGGACGAGGGACAGCGGCTCTCCTGGCGGGCAGCCGGAGCCCGAGCCGGGGCTCACCTCCTACCAGCGGGCGATGCGGGACCGGCTCCTCGCGGCTCCCGAGGTCCCCGCGCCGCCGCCCTGGCGGGACGTCACCTCCGTCCCGGTCGGCGGCCTCCTCGGGATCGGCTTCACCGTGCACCCCGCCACCGGGCACGACCTGGTGATGGTCGTCTCGCACGACGGTCACGGTCTCTTCGACGCGGTGACCGGTGAGAAGATCGCACGGGAGCGCGACCCCGGCCCCGAGGACAGCACGCCGGAGTCGGATCCCGAGCTGTCCTGCCCCGGCCTCGGCCCGGCCGCCGGGAGCCGGGTGCGGATCGCCGGGCTCTTCGGCGGCGGCCTGCACACCGTCACCGGGGACGGATGGCTGCTGGAGGTCGTCGTTCCGGCCTGGCCCTACGAACGGGTCCTGCTGTCCCGCGACGGCGGGCTGCCGCACGCCGGTCCGCACGGCGACCGCTGGTGGCACCTCTTCCACGCCCGCCACCGCGAGCTGCGGGCCGCGGGCTTCTCACCGTCCGGGCGGACCATCGCCGTGGCGACCAGCGGCGATCTGTCCCTCTGGACCCGCCGACCTTAAGATCATCGCCCGGTCCGTCCCCGGAGGTTCGCATGGCTCGTCCCGTCACCGTCGTCACCGGCGGCAGCCGCGGCATCGGCGCCGCGACCTGTCTGCGGCTCGCGGCCGACGGTCACGACGTCGTGATCGGCTACGTCCGGGACGCGGCCGCCGCCGAGTCGGTCGCGCAAGGGGTGCGCCAGGCCGGGGCGCGGTGTGCCGTCGTACCGGTGGACACCGCCGTGGAGGCCGACGTGGAGCGGCTGTTCGACATCGCCGAACGCGAACTGGGCGCCGTCACCGGGCTGGTCAACAACGCCGCCGTGACCGGGCCGCTGGGGCGGCTCGCGGACACGGAGACCGCCGATCTGCGCCGGGTCGTGGAGGTCAACCTGCTGGGCGCGCTGCTGTGTTCACGGCGGGCGGCCCGGCTGATGGCCGCGCGGGGCGACGGTGCGATCGTGAACGTGTCCTCGGCCGCGGCCACGCTCGGCAGTCCCGGCGAGTACGTGCACTACGCGGCGACGAAGGCGGCCGTCGACGCCCTGACGGTGGGCCTCGCCAAGGAACTCGGCCCGGACGGGGTGCGGGTCAACGCGGTCGCGCCCGGGGCCGTCGACACCGACATGCACGCGGCGATGGGTGAGCCGGGCCGTGCCCAACGCATCGGCGCCGCCGTGCCGTTGGGCCGTCCGGCCCGGCCGGCGGAGATCGCCGCCGCCATCGCCTGGCTGCTCTCGCCGGACGCCTCCTACACGACGGGCGCGGTGCTGCGGGTCTCCGGCGGGCGCTGAGCCCGGTCCGCGCTCAGGCCGCCTCGATGATCCGCGCGCGGATCGCCTCGGCCCACTCGACCACCAACAGCTCGTACTCCGCCCGTTCCTGCGCCGACAGGATTCCGCCCGCACGCAGCCACAGCGCCCGGATGAGCTCGTTGACCTCGGCAGCAGACCGTGCGGAACCAGGGGTTCGGGAATCGGGGGACATACCGAACAGCGTAGGGCCATGACCTGACCGTGCGCCACCGGGCGGCTACGCAGACCGTATGGGGTTGGTCACGACAGGCGCCGCGGTCGGGGCGCTTCGCCCTGGCATGTGCCGGGTGAGTGGTCCCGCCACGGACCGGACGGCAGGCCCCTGCCCAGGACTTCCTCGCCCCGGAGCCGGTCCGGCGCTCCCGGCGCTCCTGCGGACGGGCGGCGCTCCGGATTGGCCGAGACAGGCCGTCGGCGCGGGCGGGAGCCGGCGGCGGAGTCCGCGTCGCGCGCTCCCGGCCCGGCGAGGGGAAGCCCCGGGAACCCGCCCGCCGCCGGGTGACGCGCGGACGACCGCGCCGGTTCCGGCCGCTCCGCCGCGGAATCCCGCTGGTCCGGGCGTGGGCCGGGGACATAGCATCCCGGCATGACGGACCAGGATGTACAGGCGGTACGGGCGGCCATCGAGGGCGAGCTGCGGCTGCTGGATCCCGAGGTGCGCGCCCGCCCGGAACTCGTCCTGGAGCTCATCGACCCGGAGTTCACCGAGATCGGGGCGTCCGGCCGCCGCTGGGACGCGGCGTCGGTCCTCTCGGTGACCGGCGACGGATCGGTGTCCGCCCAGTCGCCGGTCGAGGTCTCCGAGATGTCCGGGACCGTGCTCGCACCGGGCATCGTCCACCTGACGTACTTCGCGGACAACCAGGGACGCCGGGCCCGCCGCAGCTCCGTGTGGCGGCTGACGGAGACCGGCTGGCGGATGTACTTCCACCAGGGCACCCTGGTCCCCTGAACCCGCGGCACCCCGGTCCCCCGAACCGGCCGCGCGCCCGCGCTCGGCACGCCGCCCGCACCACCTCGGCGAGCCGCGCCCGCCCGCCGGCCTCGAAGGCTCCCGGCCCGCCGACTCCGCCGCGTGCGGGCTCCGAACGGGCCCCGGCCAGCCCATCACCCTGCGCGCATCTCACGCCTCCGAGCTACCGGAGCCGTCCGGTGGTCCCCTGCCCGGCGAACGACCCCGGCATCACTCAATCAAGTTCAGTAAAAAGGGGTCCTCAACTGGTCATGGCGGGCACGGTCTTAGCCACGGCTGGATTCGGTCCCACCTCGCATCGCTGATCACTGATCGGACGGACACATCCGATCAACTGACGAATCCGTCAAAGAGACTCGCCCTAGCCCGCCGACTCCGCCGCGTGCGGGCTCAGCACGTCCGCCGAGACCAGGGCGATGATCACGATGCCGAGGGCGATGCGGTACCAGACGAACGGCATGAAGCTCTTGTTGGAGATCCACTTCATGAACCACGCGATGACGGCGTATCCCGACGCGAACGCGATCGCCGTGGCGAAGAGGGTCGGGCCCCAGGCCACGTGGCCCTCGCTCACCGAGTCCTTGACCTCGAACGCGCCGGAGGCCAGCACCGCCGGGATGGCGAGCAGGAAGGAGTAGCGGGCCGCCGCCTCGCGCCGGTAGCCCATGAACAGGCCGCCGCTGATGGTGGCGCCGGAGCGGGAGACGCCGGGGATCAGGGCGCAGGCCTGGCAGAAGCCGTAGATCAGGCCGTCCTTCACGCTCAGGTTCTCCAGCGTCTTGCGCTGCTTCGGCGCCCGGTGCCGGCCGCCCTTCTCGTCGCGGGCGGCCATCCGGTCGGCGACGCCGATGACTATGCCCACCACGATGAGCATGGTCGCCGTGATCCGCAGATCGCGGAACGGCCCCTCGATCTGGTCCTTGAGCGTCACGCCCAGCAGGCCGATCGGGATCGAGCCGACGATCACCAGCCAGCCCATCTTGGCGTCGTGGTCGCCCCGCACCGCCTTGTCGAACAGCGACCGGAACCAGGCGGAAACGATCCGCCCGATGTCCTTGCGGAAGTAGATCAGCACCGCCGCCTCCGTGCCGATCTGGGTGATCGCCGTGAAGGCCGCGCCCGGATCCTTCCAGCCGGAGAAGGCCGCGGTCAGCCGTAGATGCGCACTGGAGGAGACGGGCAGGAACTCGGTCAGCCCCTGGACGAGTCCGAGGATCAGCGATTCAAACCAAGACATGAAGGTACGGCGTCCCAGGGGTGAGAGGGCTGGCGGACGCGCGGGCGCGCGTGATCATGCGTGTGCAACGGCAGCGTAGCGGGCGGCGACGACGGCGCGGACACAGGGGCTCGGCCGGTGGGCGGCGGCGCGGGGGTGTTGACCGGCCTGGCCACCGGCGCTTACGTTTCCCCAGGAGAAAGCGCTTGCTCCGCACATCGGGGTGCGGGTGCGGCGCACGCAGGGCGGCGGTTCGCGCCCGTCGTCGGTCCCACCCGAGGAGTGCTGATCACGTCCATGCCCCGCACGCCCCTTGCCCCCCTGGCCGTCTCCTCGCCGTTCGCCGGCCGCCGGATCCGGGCCGCCGTCGTCGGCGCCGGCGCGATCGGGCGCGGCTCGCATCTGCCCGCGCTCGCCCGGCTGGCCGTGGAGGGCGAGACCGAGGTCGTCGCCGCCGTTGACATCGATGCCAGGGCCGTCGAGGCGTTCCGGGCCGAGGCCGGTATCCCGCACGCCTACACGGACCTGGACCGGATGCTCGCCGAGCAGCGGCCCGACCTGGTCACCGTCTGCACCCCGCCGACCCTGCACCGGGACCAGACGGTGGCCGCGCTGCGGGCCGGCGCCTGGGTGTGGTGCGAGAAGCCGCCGGTCCCCTCGCTCGCGGACTTCGACGCGGTCGAGGCGGCGGAGGGCACGGACGGCGGGCCGTACGCCTCGATCGTCTTCCAGCACCGGTTCGGCTCCGCCGCCGCCCATGTGCGCCGGCTGCTGGCGCGGGGCGCGCTGGGTCGGCCGCTGGTCGCCCACTGCCAGACCACCTGGTACCGGGACACCGCTTACTACGCCGTGCCCTGGCGGGGCCGCTGGGCGACCGAGGGCGGCGGTCCGGCGATGGGTCACGGCATCCATCAGATGGACCTCCTCCTCGACCTGCTCGGGCCGTGGAGCGAGGTGCGGGGCATGGCCGCCCGGCTGGTGCACGACGTGGAGACCGAGGACGTGTCCACCGCCCTGGTCCGGTTCGGCAACGGCGCCCTGGCGACCGTCGTCAACAGCGTGCTCAGCCCCGACGAGGTCAGCCGCATCCGTATCGACTGCGAGCGCGCCACCGTCGAACTGACCCACCTCTACGGCCACTCCAACGCGGACTGGCGCATCACCCCGGCCCCGGGCGTGCCCGCAGGCGAGGCGGCGGCCTGGCAGGACTTCGGCCCGGACGTGCCCAGTTCGCACCTGGCCCAGCTGCGCGAGCTGGTCGCCTCGATGCGGGCGGGGGAGCGGCCGCGCGGCAGCGGCGCCGACGGACGCGCCAGCCTGGAACTGATCACCGCGCTGTACAGGTCGGCGTTCACCGACACCACCGTGCGTGCGGGCGAGATCGGCCCCGGCGATCCCTTCTACACGGCCCTGCACGGCGGCGCCCCGGGCTGGGCGCCCGGCGAGCGCGAGGAGGTGCCCGCGTGAGCGGCGGACTGCGCGTCACGCACACCCACGGCGACCGGGTCACCGTGACCGAGCCGGTCACCGGGGTACGGCTCTTCGCCTACGTCTACCGGCCGGAGGCGGCCTGGGAGGCGCCCAAGCCGTATCTGCATCCGGTCCGCACCCTGTCCGGGAACGTCGTCACCGACTACCGGCCCAACGACCACCGCTGGCACAAGGGGCTGTCCCTGACCGCCTCGCACCTGTCCGGCGCGAACCTGTGGGGCGGCAACTCCTATGTCCACGGCGAGGGTTATGTCGTACTGCCGGAGCGTGTCGGATCGATGCGGCACGCCGGCTTCGACGAACTGTCCGCGGCGGACGGCCGGCTGACCGTCGCGGAGCGGCTGACCTGGCATCCGTACGACGGGAGCCTGTGGGCGCGGGAGCGGCGGCGGATCGAGGTGCCGGACGTCGACCTCGAATCCGGGGTCTGGACGCTGACCTGGTCCAGCGCCGTCACCAACGTCCGCGACCAGCCGCTCCGGTTCGGCAGCCCGACCACCGAGGGACGCGAACGGGCGGGCTACACCGGCCTGTTCTGGCGGGGCCCGCGGGCCTTCCGGGACGGCAGGATCATCGGCCCCGACGGTGAGGGACCCGAACTCATGGGTTCCCAGTCGTCCTGGCTCGCGCTGTCCGGGGAGCACGACGGCGCCGACGGCCATGCCACCGTCGTCTTCGAACACGCCCCGGAGAACGACCAGTCGGGGGCGGACGGCGCCCATCCGGCGCACTGGTTCGTGCGCAACGACCCGTTCGCCGGCATCGCTCCCTCCTGGGCCTTCCACGACGAACTCGAACTGGCCCCGGGCGACACCCTGCGGCGCCGCTACCGGGTCGTCGTCGCGGACGGCGCCTGGGAACGCGCGGACATCGCCGCGTACCTCGCCGGGCATCCGTGGTGAGCGGCGGGGAGTCCGGGTTCGCGGGGCTGCCGGGCGGGGTCGCGGTCTCGCACCTGTGCGTGTACGACTGGCCCGCCGCGGACGGGATGCGCGGGGGAACCCCGCATCTGCACCTGGTCTGCTCGGAGGGGTACGTGGTCACGGGCGGCCGGGGCGCGGTGCAGACCCTCACCGCCTCCGGATACCGGGTCACGCCGCTGACGGCCGGCACGGTCGCCTGGTTCACGCCGGGCACCGTGCACCGCCTCGTCAACGAGGACGACCTGCGCATCACCGTGCTGATGCAGAACGGCGGCCTCCCTGAGGCCGGGGACGCGGTGCTGACGCTGCCGCCGCGCCACCTCGCCGACCCGGAGGCCTACGCCGCGGTGACCACGGTTCCGGTGGACGCGTCCGAGGCGGAACAGGAGCGGACCGTCCGCGCCCGCCGCGACCTGGCCCTGGAGGGCTACCGGGCGCTGTGCGAGGCCACCGGCCCGGAGCCGCTGGCCGCCTTCCACCGGGCCGCGGCCGCCCTCGTGCGGCCCCGGCTGGCCGACTGGCGGGCCCGCTGGGAGCGCGGCGCCCGGGCGGCGGCCGAGGCCACCGGGGAGCAGCTGGACCGCCTGGGACGGGGTGACGCCGGCCACCTCGCCGACGCCGTCGTGCGGGCCGAACAGCCGGTGGAGCGGGGCCGGTTCGGCATGTGCGGGCGGCTGGACACGTACCGGCAGGGGCCGGAGGGACTGTAGGGGAGCGGGGTCGCGGGGCGTGGCCGGTCCGAAGACCGGCCAC
>NZ_JBIWNY010000014.1:34097-243260 GCF_044767465.1 Streptomyces sp. NPDC101237
GGGGGGGGGGGGGGGGGGGGGGGGGGGGGGGCGGGCCCCCCCCCCCCCCCCCGCCCCGCGGCGTGCGCGCGGGCCGCCGTCGAGGTCCGGCCCGATGACGGTTGGATTTTCCTACCCACCGAGTTATGGTGAGTTCGGATTTCCTACTCACCAGTAGTCGAGACGCGCGATCGAGGTCCCTGATGCGTGACGCAGTCATCGTCGAAGCCGTACGCACCCCCGTCGGGAAGGGCAAGCCGAACGGGTCCCTGGCCCACGTCCACCCCGTCGAACTCCTCGCGCACACGCTGCGCACCCTCGTCGAGCGCGCCGGCGTCGACCCGGCCCTGATCGACGACGTGATCGGCGGCACCGTCGACCAGGTCGGCGAGCAGGCCATGAACACCACCCGGTACGCCGTGCTGGCCGCGGGCTTCCCGGAGACCGTCCCCGCGACCACCGTCGACCGGCAGTGCGGCTCCTCCCAGCAGGCCGTGCACTTCGCGGCGCAGGGGGTCATGTCCGGCGCCTACGACATCGTGGTGGCCTGCGGCGTCGAGTCGATGAGCCGGGTGCCGATGTGGTCCAACGTGCCGCCCGGCAAGGATCCCTTCGGCCCCGGGGTCGCCGCCCGCTACCCGGAGGGCCTGGTCCCGCAGGGCATCAGCGCCGAACTCATCGCGGCGAAGTGGTCGATCAGCCGGGCCGAGATGGACGCGTTCGCCGTCTCCTCGCACCGGAAGGCGGCGGCCGCCTGGGAGGCGGGCCTCTTCGACGCCGAGGTGGCACCGCTGGAGGGCGTGGGCCGGGACGAGTCGGTACGGCCGGGCACCACCGCCGAGGTCCTCGCCGGCCTCAAGCCCGCCTACTACGACCCCGGCTTCGCCGAGCGCTTCCCGCAGATCGACTGGAGCGTCACGGCGGGCAACGCCAGCCCGGTCAACGACGGCGCCTCCGCCGTGCTGATCATGGCAGGCGAGACCGCCGAGCGGCTCGGGCTGCGGCCGCTGGCCCGTCTGCACGCGTTCGCCGTGACCGGCTCAGACCCGCTGCTGATGCTGACCGGCGTGGTCCCGGCCACCGAGAAGGTGCTCCGCAAGGCCGGTCTCGGCCTCGGCGACATCGACCTCTTCGAGGTGAACGAGGCCTTCTCCAGCGTGGTGCTGGCCTGGCGGCAGGAGACCGGCGCGGACCTGGACAAGGTCAACGTGCACGGCGGGGCCATCGCGCTCGGGCATCCGCTCGGGGCGAGCGGGACCCGGCTGACCACGACACTGGTGCACGCGATGCGCGAGCGCGGCGCCCGCTACGGGCTCCAGACCATGTGCGAGGCGGGCGGGCTGGCCAACGCGATGATCCTGGAGGCGGTGCGGTAGGGCCTCCGGCGGATCAGGCCGGAGCCGGGGGAAGTCGACGGTGCCTCCGCGGCGCCGCGGGGGGTCCCCTCCGGGGGAGGGTGGGGCAGCCTCCGCGTCCGCGGCATGATCCGCCGCACACGCCCTGCGACCGGGCGCCACTCGGGACGAGCCCCGCCGTCGTGCGGATGCCGCCTCGTCGTGGCCCGTCGCGCCGTTCCCCGCGCCCCCGCCGGGGCGCGGCCTACTTGGCGCGCAGGTGGTGGCGCTTGCGCCAGGCCACCACCGCGCCCGCCACCGCCGGGACGACGATGGCGGCGACGGAGATCAGGAAGACCGGGGACGTCGGCGTCGAGGCACGCGCCCCGGCCACCACGTACGCGGCGACGTTCGGGATCGAACCGAGCCCGGTCGCCAGCAGGTACGGCGCGTAGCGCATGCGGGATACGGACGCCGCGTAGTTCGCGGCCCAGAACGGGACACCGGGGAAGAGCCGTACCGCCAGCATCGAACGGAAGCCGTGCTCGCTGAACTGGTTGTCCGCCGCGTTCAGCAGCCGGCCGCGCAGCAGCGGGCGCAGCGCGTCCTGGCCGAGCAGCCGGCCGAGCGCGAAGGAGATCCACGCCCCGAGCAGGGTGCCCGCCATCGCCGCGCCCATCCCGAGCGCCGAGCCGAACAGCGCGCCGGCGGCCAGGTTCAGAAACGGTCTCGGGACGAACGCCACCGTGACCAGGCCGTACGTCACGGCGAAGACGACCACCGCGGTGGTGCCCTCGACCTGGGGCGGCCAGCCCTGCGTCAGCAGCTTCTGCGGTTCGAACAGCAGCACCGACGCGCCGGCCGCCGCCAGCAGGGCGACCAGCAGGGACAGCCGGGACCACGGCGACAGCAGCACGCGCGTGCAGCGCGCGGCGAAACTCACCGGACCGGACACGGCAATGGTCAGCTCCTCGGCGGCGGCCGGGGGAACGGCCGTGGCGGTGCCAGAGCGGTTGGCATCGAGCATTCAGTGACCCTAGCCGAAGCAGATGTGTGATCGCCGTACGCATCCTGTCCCTCGGGCGAAACCGGTGCCACGGAAAACCGTTCGACGTGCGGTGACGCGTCGGCAATGATCTGCGTCATGTTCCGGTACGCCTTCCTCCTCGCAGCATCCGCAGCCGCGGATGCGCCGAAGGCTGCCGTGCCCGCTCTCCCGGCCGTCGACGGCGCCCGAAGCTGACCCTCCCCGGAACGTCCGGCGGACCCCGCAGGGGGAGGGTCGGCGGTCCGCCGGGGTCCCCGCGTCCCGCATCGAAGAGACGCCCCACCGCAGTTCAGGCTTCGAGGTAGAGCCATGCCCAAGACGGCATACGTCCGCACCAAACCGCACCTCAACATCGGCACGATGGGCCACGTCGACCACGGCAAGACGACCCTGACCGCCGCCATCACCAAGGTCCTCGCCGACCGCGGCTCCGGCACCTTCGTGCCGTTCCACCGCATCGACCGGGCCCCGGAGGAGGCCGCCCGCGGCATCACCATCAACATCGCGCACGTCGAGTACGAGACCGACACCCGGCATTACGCCCACGTGGACATGCCGGGTCATGCCGACTACGTCAAGAACATGGTCACCGGTGCCGCCCAGCTGGACGGCGCGATCCTGGTGGTCTCCGCGCTCGACGGGATCATGCCGCAGACCGCCGAACACGTGCTGCTCGCCCGGCAGGTGGGCGTCGACCACATCGTGGTCGCGCTGAACAAGGCCGACGCGGGTGACGAGGAGCTCACCGACCTCGTGGAGCTGGAGGTCCGGGACCTGCTCACGGCGCAGGGGTACGGCGGCGACGCGGTGCCCGTCGTACGGGTCTCCGGACTCAAGGCGCTGGAGGGCGACCCGCGCTGGACGGCGGCCGTCGAGGCGCTGCTCGACGCGGTGGACACCTACGTGCCGATGCCGGAGCGGTATCTGGACGCGCCGTTCCTGCTGCCGGTGGAGAACGTCCTCACCATCACCGGGCGCGGGACCGTCGTGACCGGTGCCGTCGAGCGGGGCACCGTACGGGTCGGCGACCGGATCGAGGTGCTCGGCGCCGGCGTGGAGACCGTCGTCACCGGCCTGGAGACCTTCGGCAGGCCGATGGACGAGGCGCAGGCCGGGGACAACGTGGCGCTGCTGCTGCGCGGGGTGGCACGGGACGCGGTGCGGCGCGGGCACGTGGTGGCCGCGCCGGGCAGCGTGACGCCGGCGCGGCGGTTCACGGCGCGGGTGTACGTGCTCTCGGGCCGCGAGGGAGGCCGTACCACCCCGGTCTCGACGGGATACCGTCCGCAGTTCTACATCCGTACCGCGGACGTGGTCGGCGTCGTCGACCTCGGCGCGGCGGCGGTCGCCCGGCCCGGTGACACGGTGGAGATGACGGTGGAGCTGGGACGGGAGGTGCCGCTGGAGGCGGGGCTCGGCTTCGCGATCCGTGAGGGCGGCCGGACCGTGGGCGCCGGGACGGTGACCGCCGTGGAGTGAGGTCGCCGCGAGCGGGCGACGGCCGGCCGGTGCGGGGCCGGTCTTCCCCGTGCCCCTGGGCAAATCCGCGCATCGCACAATGGAGGCGTGAACGAAGCCATACCCGTCGTCCGGGTCACCGACCACGGCACCGCGAAGCTCATGCCCGACGTCGACCGGGCACGGGCGTGGCTGCTGACCGTCGACGGGGCGCCCCAGTCGTACGTCGATCTCGACGCGCCGACGCACCTGGAGTTCGAGTACGCCCGGCGTCTGGGATTCGTGCTCGACGCCGTGGCGGCGGCCGGGGCGCCCCTGGACGTGCTGCACCTCGGCGGGGGAGCCCTGGCCCTGCCCCGGTACGTGGCGGCGACCCGGCCGGGCTCCCGGCAGGACGTCGTGGACGCCGACCGGGGGCTGCTGGACCTGGTCACCGAGCATCTGCCGCTGCCGGACCGGGCCGGGATCGCCCTGCACGCCGCCGACGCCCGGGGCTGGCTGGAGAGCGCTGCCGGGGACTCGGCCGACGTGCTGATCGCCGACGTCTTCGGCGGATCCCGGATCCCCGCGCACCTGACCTCGCTGGGCTACGCGCGGCAGGCCCAGCGGGTGCTGCGGGACGACGGCGTCTACCTGGCGAACCTCGCGGACTCCGCGCCCTTCGACTTCCTGCGTTCCCAACTCGCCACGTTCGCGGCCGTGTTCGAGGAGCTGGCGGTCATCGCGGAACCCGGCGTGCTGCGCGGGCGCCGGTTCGGCAACGCCGTCCTCGTCGCCTCGCACCGGCCTGTCGACCTGTCCGGCCCGGCCCGCCGCACCGCCGCCGACGCGTTCCCGGCGCGCGTCGAGCACGGTGCCGCGCTGCGGCGGTTCATCGGCGGTGCGGCACCCGTCGCCGACGCGGACGCCGTGCCCTCACCCGAGCCCCCCGGCGGAGCGTTCGGCATCGGCTGACGGGCGGGCCGGCCCGGCTGCGACCGGGACCGTGCGCCGGGTCAGGTTGCGGACGTCCGGCACCAGCAGCGCCGCGGCGGTGACCGCGACGACCAGTCCCGCGCAGCCCCACAGCGCCGGGCTCCGGCCGAAGGCGTCCTCCGCCGGGCCCGCCAGCGCGGTCGCCAGCGGCAGCAGGGAGACGGAGCCGAACCAGTCGTACGCCGAGACGCGGGAGAGCTTGTCCTCGGGTATCTCCTGGTGCAGCACGGTCATCCAGGAGACGCCGAAGACCTCGACCGTGGCGCCGGAGACGAACATCACCGCGTAGAGGACCGCCACCGGGACGGGCACCGCGAGCGCCGCCGAGGGCAGGGCCAGCGGGAAGATGCACAGGGTGCCGGCGAACAGCGGCCTGCGGGGCTTCCAACGGGTCATCAGCAGGGCGCCGCCCACCGTGCCCGCGCCGAACGCGCCGAGCGCCAGGCCCCACGGCGCCGGCCCGCCGAGGCTGTCGCGGGCGACGAGCGGGCCGTAGACCGCGTCGGCGGCGCCCACCACCGCGTTCGCGATCGAGAACTGGACGACGATGCCCCACAGCCAGGGGCGGCCCTTGACCTCCCGCCAGCCCTCCCGCAGGTCGGCCACCAGTCCCTCGCCGGGGACGCGCGGCGGGACATGGCTGACGTCGAGGAACGAGCGCAGCGCCGCGGCGACGGCGAAGGCGGCCGCGTCCACCGCCAGCACCCAGCCCGGACCCACCGCCGCGACCAGGGCGCCGCCGAGTGCCGCGCCGCCGAGCGCGGCGCCCTGCATCGCGATCCGGAACACGGCGAAGGCGCGACCCGCCTGCTCGCCGCTGACCGAGGACATCAGCATGCCCTCGGCGGCCGGGCTGAAGAACGCCTGGCCGGTGCCGCCCAGCGCGGTGAGCAGCATCATCTGCCAGAGCCTGGGGTCGCCCGCGAGCACCAGGACGGCGAAGGTGCCCTGGGAGAGGAAGTTCAGGGCGTTGGCCGCGACCATCACCCGGTGGCGGGGGAAGCGGTCCGCCACCGCGCCGCCGACGAGCAGGAACAGCACCAGCGGCAGGGTCCTCGCGGCGGCCACCAGACCGACGTCACCGCCGTCGCCACCCGCGTCCAGGACCGCGAACGCGGCGGCGATCAGCGAGCCGTTGGCACCCAGGCTCGTCACGACCGCCGCCGCGGTCAGCAGGCTGTAGTTGCGGCCGGCCCAGCCGGGTCTGCGCAGGCGGGCGGGAGTGCCGGAGGTGCCGCGGGTGTCGGAGGTGGAGGTCACCGCCCGACTATCCCTGCCGCGGGTCCGGCGTGCCAAACCGGTCGGCGGGCGTCCGGCCCCCCGGCCGGGTCAGCCCCCGGTCGGCGTGCCGTGCAGCCGGACCGTGCTGAGGATCTTCATGATCGTCGCCGTCGGGACCTCGTCCTTGACGCCCTTGGCGCCGTAGAAGTCCCAGGACACCAGGTCCCCGGCCGAGTTCTCGAAACCGAACGTGATCGCCTTGCCGTCGCTCGCGCACGTGCCCTTCTGCGGCGTATCGGACGAACGCGACCAGGCGTACGCGCCCTTGAGGCCGGAGGCGGTGGTGTAGGCGGTGGCCTTCTTGTCGTAGTCGAGGCTCTTCTTGTCCGGCTGCGTGTAGCCGCCGTACACCCACCGGGGGACCTCGTGGACGGCCGCGTCGGCGCCGCTCTTGGCGCCGCTCTCGCCCCTGGTGCCGACCCCCGCGAGGGAGGTGTCCTCGGTCCTGCCGTCCTTGTCGTCGTCGCTCGTGCACCACTTCGACTTGTACTGGGCGGCACCCGACATCGTGATGATCGGCTTGCCGTCCTTGTCCTCGAAGCCGATGGACGTCCCCGGGGTCAGCACCTCCCAGTCGGCCGGCACGTCGAAGGCCGTTCCCCACTTCGGGTTCACGACGGTCTTCCAGCCCGCGACGGTCGGCTTCTCGGTCTCCTCGCCGCGCGGGTTGTCGTCCGACGAGGCGGAGACGGTCGGCGACGGCGCGGGCGACCGGGACGCCTGGCGGTCCTTGCCGCCGTCCGCGGTGTCGTCCTTCTTGCCGCCGAGCACCAGGAAGCCGGTCACTCCGGCCGCCACCACGACCGCCGCGGCCGCGATGATCGCGACCAGCTTCGTCCGGCTGCCGCCGCCCCCGCCCTGCGGTGGCTGCGGCCCGCCGGCCTGTCCCGGCTGCCCCCACTGCGGCTGCTGCCCGTACCCGCCCGGCGGCGGGTACTGCTGGTAGCCGGGCTGCTGGTAAGGATTCGGCTGCTGGTAACCCGGCTGCTGGTACGGGTTGCTCTGCGGGTGTTGCTCGCCCCCTGGCGGCTGCTGTTCTGGCCACATGGCTCGTAACCCTAGTGCCGCCAGGTTCCCGGGGACCCCCTCGGTCCCGGTGGACGCCCGCCGGGCCTGGTGGCGGCGACCGTGGCGGTGAACACCGCACCGGCCCTGTGCAGACCTGCTACCCGTGAGTAACATGACCGTCATGAGCACAGACCAGATGTCGATCGGCGAGATGCTCGCCGCCACGGTCCCGATGGTGCGGACCCTCAACCTGGAGTACCTGGAGACGACCGCGGAGCGCGCCGTGCTGGCCCTCCCGGACCAGGGCGACTTCCACAACCACATCGGCGGGCCGCACGCGGGCGCGATGTTCACCCTCGCCGAGTCCGCGAGCGGCGCGATCGTCCTCGCGGCCTTCGGCGACCAGCTCTCGCGGGCCGTGCCGCTCGCCGTCAGCGCCGAGATCGCCTACAAGAAGGTGGCTCTCGGACCGGTCACGGCGACCGCGACCCTGGGCCGCCCGATCGCCGACGTCGTGGCCGAACTCGACGAGGGCAGGCGCCCCGAGTTCCCGGTCGCCGTCGCCATCACCCGCGAGGACGGCGCGGTCACCGGCGAGATGACGGTCGTCTGGACCCTGCGCCCCAACGGCTGAGCGCCCGGCCACTCCTCCCGGTGCTCCGCCGCCTCAGCGCACGGAGGAGGCCGCGGACTGGATCACCTTCGTCACGGCCGCCGGGTCCGACACCAGCGTGAGGTGCGAACCGCCCTTGTAGAGCGTCACCTTGGACCCGGCGCGCCATCGACTTCTCCGGGTCGGGCGTGATGATCTGGTCGCCGGTGCTGATGAGGTACCAGGACGGGATCGTCTTCCACACCGCGTACGTGGAGGGGGTGTTGAAGGCCACCGTGGTCGCGGCGCGCTGGGTGGCCCACAGGCCGACCGCCTGGTCGTGGCGGACGCCGCTCGCGAACTTGGTGACGAACACGTCCTCCTTCAGGCACAGCGCGGACGCCTTGGACGGCGCGTTCGCGTACGGCACCGCGTCGTGCAGGTCGGCCGGCGACCCCTTGGTCAGCACCGACGTCGGGCCGCTCAGCCGCGCCGTGGTCTCGCCGACCGCGGGCGCGGCGGCGTCGACGTGGACGAGTGCCTTGACGTTGCCGACGCCCTGAGCCGCGTTGGTGATCACCGAGCCGCCGTAGGAGTGCCCCACCGGCACGATCGGGCCCTTGACGGTCTTGAGGAAGTCCTGGACCGTCTGCGCGTCGGTCGTCAGGTTCTGCAGCGGGTTGTCGATAGCCCGCACCGTGTAGCCGGCGCGGCGCAGGAGCGAGACCTCGCCGTTCCAGCTCGACGCGTCCGCCCACGCGCCGTGCACGAGGACGATCGTGGGTTTCGTCCGCTGCTCGGCCGCCTGCCCGCCGGGCGCGGGGGCCGCGGACAGCGTGCCGGTGAGGGCGATCGCCACGGCCGTGAGAGTCGTCGAGAGATTCCGCCGTCGTGCGGTGGACGCCATCGGAAGCCTCCTCGTTCCAGCTTCACCGGAGGGAACGCGCGCCTTGGTCGCGGGCAGGAACCTGGTGCCGAGTCCGGCGGCCGGCACGACGGCCTTGCGGACCGGACGGGCGGAGGCGGGCGGGGGAGGGGTTGGGGGCGGTCATGCGGGCCATGCCGGCGCGCCGGGATGAGAGAGGGCCGGGAGCGACGTGTCGGACGGCTGTGGGAGGGGCCGTCCCGCAGCGGTGGCCGCGGGCTCCGGCGAGTTGGAGATTTCGTGTGCCGTCGGGTCCACGACGCGCACAAGTCGGCCCCGCGGGCCCGCGGAATGCAATGGGTATGCGGATACCGGCGGTAACTCATCTGAATTCACCGAACTCTGAACCCGAGTCACCACGAGTTCTTGTTTCCTGAGAGACCGGTGTGCGAAGGTGAGCCTCCCCGCGGGAGGGTCCGGAGACCGGCACGGCCGTCAGCCCGGCCCCTAGGGGCTCCAAAAGGTACGCACCAATAGGCACCGCATTCCGTCAGGGCGCCGTTTCGCATGCCGTCCTGCGGCTCGGAAGGAAATGGTCCAGTGCAATCCCCTTACCCCCCACGCCCGCCCTTCCCGCCCCGCCCCGGTGCGAGTACCGGGGAGTCCGACCGCGATCTCCTCGCCCAGCTCGCCGGGACCCCCGCGGCCAGGCATCACGCCGTCGCCCTGCTGCTCACCCGGCACTGGCGCGCCACCTGCGACTACGCCGTCGTCTGCCTCGCATCCGCCACCCCCGCCGCGCAACTGGTCGCCGGTGCCGCCTTCGAACGGGTGCTCGGCGCGACGGCCGGCGGCGCCCTGCGTCCGCGGCTCCTGGTGGCCGTACGGGACACGGTCCGCGCCTGGGCCGCCGACGAAGCCATTTCCGTCGTCGTACCGGAACTGCGCAGGACCACCGGAGGCCGCGGGCTCAGCGCCGCGAAACCGGGCACCCCGGAAAGGCGGCAGCTCGCGGAACGCGCTTTCCGGGCACTTCCCGCGGCCTCTCAATGCCTCCTGTGGCACACCGAGGTCGAAGCCGAGCCGATAAACATACCCGCTGGTCTGTCGGGCGTCGACGCGGCCACCGCGACAGCCGCCCTCGGCCAGGCCCGAGAACAATTCAGGGCCGGCCTGGTGCGCGCCCACCGGGAACTCGCGCCTTCGGACGAATGCCGTTTCTACCACCGCCTCCTCGACGTCCCCTTGCGCCGGGGCGGTGCCCTGCTCCCCGATGTGCGGCAGCACCTGACGGTCTGCCGGTTCTGCCGGCACGCCGCCGAGCAGCTCAGCCACTTCGACGGCGGTCTGGAGGTGCTGCTCGCCGAGGCCGTGCTCGGCTGGGGTGCCCGCCGCTATCTCGACGCACGGCCCGGCCGCGGCACCGCCGGGCCCTGGCAGCCCCGCACCGGCCCCGCGTCCGCGGCGCCGCCCGGCGGACGGCACCGCACGGCGTCCGAAGGTGGCCGGCGCAAGGCCCTGCTGGCCGGGGCCGGCCTGGTCTCCCTCGTGCTGCTCGCCACCGTGCTCGTGGCCAAGAGCTGGTCCGACGACAACGGTGTCCCGCGTCCCGGCACCACCGCCTGGGGCGCCCATGGCCCAGGCGCCACCGAGCCCGGCCCCGACCGCGCACCGGCCACCGCCACCTCCCCTTCCCCGGCCTCCGTGGGCGAGCCGGTCGAGATCGCCCGCGGCCGACTGCGCAGCCTCGACTCCGGGCTCTGTCTGGACGTGCGGGGCGGACGGCCTCGGGAGGGGGCGGGCCTCGGGCTCGGCCGGTGCGCGGACGCCGGTTCCCAGCAGTGGTCGTACCAGGACGACGGCATGCTGCGCAGCGTCCTCGACCCCGGTCTCTGCCTCGCCGCCGATCCGGGTGCCGGCACCGTCGTGGTCTCCGGCTGCCTGGTGCACCCGGGCGAGGTGGCGTACGACCTGACCGTGCGCGGCGAACTCCTGCTGCGCTGGGACAAGGGCCTCGCGCTGACCGTGGACGGTACGAAGGTGACCGTGTCCTCGCGTGACGGAACGTTTCGGCAGCGCTGGGAGCTGGCGTCCGGCGGCGCACCGGGTGCGCCCGCCGTCCCGCACGCGGCGCCCGCCGGACCGGAGGAGGGCGAGGCTCCGCCCGACTCCGCGTCCCCGCCGGACGCGTCGGCTCCGCCGACGGCGCCGGAGACCGCGCAGGAGCCGAACCGCACCCGGGTCGCGCAGGTCGGCTCGCACGGCGCCGGTCCGGTCGTGCCGTCCGGCACGCCGGAGCGGGCCGTACCCGTCGCGACGCTCACCTCGACGGCCGGCGACGTGCTGGAGTCGGTCCCGGCCGCGGTGACCGGCGTTCTGGGCGGAGCGGCGGGTCTGCTCGGCTGACGGGCGGGCGGCGGGCCGCGCACGGTCCGGGTGGGTGCCTCGTCGGGTGGCCTCGGGCTGTGCGCCGGTGCCCGGTCACCTGCTTGAAAAACTGAACGAATGTCAATGAGCGGTCGGCGGGCGAACGCTCTCCGGCCGCTTTACTTCAAGGGTTTACAAGGATTTTCCCCGTCGTGCGTTTCACCTGAAGCAATACCTTTGGCGACAGGTTTTTGTCAGGCTTGGGTCAGGGTTGGTGCAGGCTTCGCGCAGGGCCGGGCGCCGCACGTTTCCGCTGTGCCACGATCGAGCCAGCGGACCGAAGTCATCCCGAATTTACAGAGCTGGGCGCGCCCGCACGGGGTGTTGCGCCGGGGTGAGTAGCGCGTGAATGACCCGGGTGCTTTGACGGTCTTGTGGTGGTGTGACACCGCTGCTCGGCCGGTTCCGGGGCCGTTTCGGCGCAGTGGAATGCTCGGATTTTCGGCACTTGCGGTGAATTTCCCCGACTGGCCGAATCAATGCCCCCGGGCATGATAGGGCCGTGCCGTTATTGACCCGCGAGTAATGAACTCGCTAGTTTCCGTGGGCCTCACCCCGAGCTTTCCGCCGCACACATCCCCCACCGTGCTGTCCTCCCGATTATTCGGAGCATCATGACGTCCCCTGTGCGTGCCGTCGATCTGATCATGTGCGTCACCCCTTTCGGAGAACCCGACCACCGGCTGGCCGCGGCGGTCTGTGCCGCCGGCGGAATCGGTGTCCTGGACCTGGGCCGCGGAGACCGAAGAACCAGGGAGGCCCTCACCCGGCTGAGACACGAGGCGCCCGGCCCCTACGGCGTGCGGGTCGGCCCGCGCTGCGCACTCACCCCGGACGACCTCGACGAGGCGCCCGACACCGTGGTCCTGGCCGCCGACGCACCCTGGACGGCCGGCCGGATCGACACGTGGAGCCGGGTGCTGGCCGAGGTGACCGACCTGGCCGGCGCGCGCAGGGCGGTCCAGGCCGGGGCCCACGGACTGATCGCCCGGGGCGCCGAGAGCGGCGGCCGGGTGGGCGGACTCAGCACCTTCGTCCTGCTCCAACAGCTCCTCGGAGCACCGGAGCTGACCGTCCCGGTGTGGGCCTGCGGCGGCATCGGACCGCGGACCGCGGCGGCCGCGGTGGCCGGCGGGGCGGCGGGAGTCGTCCTGGACAGCCAGCTGGCCCTGCTCGCCGAGTCCCGGCTGCCCGAGGCCACCGCGGCCGTACTGCGCTCCCTGGACGGCTCCGAGACGACTGTCGTGGCCGGTCACCGGGTCCTGCACCGGCGCGGCCCGGACGCCGTGCGCCCGCCCGCCGACGACCCGGACGCGGTCGCCGCGCTGCTGGGCGCCGAGGACCCGCGCACCCAGCTGCTGCCGGTGGGACAGGACGGCTTCCTCGCCGCCCGGTTCGCCGACCGGTGGGGCGATGTACGGCGCACCATAAAGGAGTTGACGGCGGCGATCCGGCAGGACAGCGCCGTCGCGGCGGACGCGTTACGGCCCGGCACCTCCGCCATGAGCCGCGCCCTCGGCACCCGGCTGCCCGTCGCCCAGGGCCCGATGACCCGGGTCAGCGACCGGGCCGCCTTCGCCGCGGCCGTCGCCGCCGACGGAGCACTGCCCTTCCTGGCCCTCGCCCTCGCCGACGGCGCGCGCACGAGGGAACTGCTCACCGAGGCCAGGGCCGCACTGGACGGCCGGCCCTGGGGCGTCGGCGTGCTCGGCTTCGCCCCCGAGGACCTCAGGAACGCCCAGCTCGACGCCGTACGGGAGCTGCGGCCCAGCCACGCGATCATCGCGGGCGGCCGCCCCGCCCAGGCCGAGGCGCTGGAACGGGCCGGGATCAGCACCTACCTGCACGTGCCCTCGCCCGGCCTGCTGCGGCAGTTCCTGGAGGCCGGCGCCCGCAGGTTCGTGTTCGAGGGCTCCGAGTGCGGCGGCCACGTCGGACCGCGCGCCAGCTTTCCGCTCTGGGAGGCCCAGCTCGCCGTCCTGGAGGACTTCCCGCAGGCCGAGGACCTGGAGGTGTTCTTCGCCGGCGGCATCCACGACGAACGCTCCGCCGCGATGGTCGCCGCGCTCGCCGCCCCGCTGACCGCCCGGGGCGCGGCCGTCGGCCTGCTCATGGGCACCGCCTACCTCTTCACCGAGGAGGCGGTGGACCGGGGCGCCATCCGGCCCCTGTTCCAGCGCCAGGTCATGGCGGCCGCCTCGACCGCGCTCCTGGAGACCGCGCCCGGCCACGCCACCCGCTGCGTCCCCAGCCCCTTCACCCTCGGCTACCACAGGCGCGAAGCCGAACTTCGGGCGAACGGCGTGGCGGACCGGCGGCTGTGGGAGGAACTGGAACGGCTCAACGTCGGCCGGCTGCGCGTCGCCAGCAAGGGCGTCGACCGCTCCGCCGACGGCGAGCTGACGCCGGTCGACGAGCAACGCCAGCTCAACGAGGGAATGTTCATGGCCGGCGAGGTCGCCGTGCTGCGCTCGGCGAGAACCACCCTGGCCGCCCTGCACCACGCCGTCACCGACGGCGCCGCCGACCGCCTGGCCCGGCGGCCGGCCGGCGAGCCGCGCCAGGAACCGCCCGCACCCGCCCCCCTCGACATCGCGATCGTCGGCATGGCCGGGATGTTCCCGCAGGCCCCCGACCTCGCCACCTTCTGGGCGCACGTGGTCGCCGGACACGACGCGGTCACCGAGGTCCCGGCCGAGCGCTGGGACCCGGCCGTCCACCACGCCGACGGCAGCACCACCTCCAAGTGGGGCGGCTTCCTGCCCCCCATCCCGTTCGACCCGCTGGGCTACGGCATCCCGCCCGCCTCACTCGGCCACATCGAACCCGTCCAGCTGCTCGCCCTCGAGGCCGCCCGGCGCGCCCTGGACGACGCCGGATACGGCGCCCGCGGAAAGGAGTTCGACCGCTCCCGCACCTCCGTGGTCTTCGGCGCCGAGGCCGGCAGCGACCTCTCCAACGCGGCCACCCTGCGCGCCGTACTGCCCTCCTACTACGGCAGGGTCCCCGACGGCCTCGACGCCCAACTGCCCCAGCTCACCGAGGACTCCTTCCCCGGCATGCTCGCCAACGTCATCTCCGGGCGGATCGCCAACCGCCTCGACCTCGGCGGCGCCAACTACACGGTGGACGCCGCCTGCGCCTCCTCGCTGGCCGCCGTCGACGTCGCCTGCAAGGAACTCACCGCCGGCACCAGCGACGTCGTCCTGTGCGGCGGCGCCGACCTGCACAACGGCATCAACGACTACGTCCTCTTCTCCTCCGTGCACGCCCTCTCGCCGACCGGCCGCTCCCGCGCCTTCGACGCCTCGGCCGACGGCATCGCGCTCGGCGAGGGCGTCGCCTGCGTCGTCCTCAAGCGTCTCGCCGACGCCGAACGCGACGGCGACCGCGTCTACGGCGTGATCAAGGGACTCGGCTCATCGAGCGACGGCCGCTCCCTGGGCCTGACCGCCCCGCGCCCCGAGGGACAGCGGGCCGCGCTGCTGCGCGCCTACCGCAACGCGGGCGTGTCCCCGGCACGGGTCGGACTGGTGGAGGCGCACGGCACCGGGACCGTCGTCGGCGACCGCACCGAACTCACCATCCTCAGCGAGGTGTTCACGGAGGCGGGCGCGGAGAGCGGCGGCTGCGCGCTCGGCTCGGTCAAGTCCCAGATCGGGCACACCAAGTGCGCCGCGGGACTCGCCGGACTGATCAAGGCCACCCTCGCCCTGCACACCGGCGTCAAACCGCCCACCCTGCACCTGGACCGGCCCAACCCGGCGTGGCGGGAAGAGGACAGCCCGTTCGCCTTCCACACCGAGGCCCGGCCGTGGTCCGCTCCGGCGTCCGAACGGCTCGCCGGGGTCAGCGCGTTCGGCTTCGGCGGCACCAACTTCCACGTGGTGCTGGCCGCCCACGACGGCGGTGTGCCGCCGGAGCAGGCCCTGGACCTGTGGCCCGCCGAGCTGTTCCTGTTCCGCGGCCGGGACGACGAGGCCGCGCACCGGGGCGTCGAGGAGATCCTGCGGGCCGCCGAGACGGGCTCCTGGCGGCTGCGCGACCTGGCACTCGCCGCCGCCCGCCGCGCGGACGCCTCCCACGAGCCGGTACGGGCCGCGGTGGTGGCCCGCGACCCGCGGGAGCTGACCGGACAGCTGCGGCAGGTCCTCGCGGGCGAACCCGGCCCGGCCGCCGGCGTCCACCTGGCCGGTGCGCCGACGGACACCGCGGCCAAGGTCGCCTTCCTCTTCCCCGGCCAGGGCAGCCAGCGCCCCGGCATGCTCGCCGACCTCCTGGTGGCCCTCCCCGAACTGCGGCACTACCTCCGGCTCGGCCACGCCCACGCCGGGCCCCTGTACCCGCCCGCCGCCTTCGACGACGCCGCCCGGGACCGACGGCGGGCCGCCCTCACCGACACTCGGGCCGCCCAGCCCGCCCTCGGCATCACCGGCCTCGCCGCGCACGCCCTGCTGACGGCGGCCGGAGTCCGCCCCGACATGGCCGCCGGACACAGCTACGGCGAACTCGTCGCCCTCGCCGCGGCCGGCGCCCTCGCTCCCGAGACCCTCCTGGCGCTGAGCACCGAACGCGCCGCCGCGATCCTGGCCGCCGCGGGCGACGAACCGGGCACCATGGCCGCCGTGTCCGGCGCCGCCGACGACGTCGAGCGCGCGCTGCGCACCGCCGGGATCCCGGACTCGGTCGTGGTCGCCAACCACAACTCGCCCAAGCAGAGCGTCATCTCCGGCCCCACCGGGGAAGTGACCGAAGCCGTCGCGCGGTTGCGCGCGAACGGGCTCGGCGCCAAGCGGATCCCGGTCGCCTGCGCCTTCCACAGCCCGGTCGTCGCCGGCGCCGCACCCCGGTTCGCGGCGGCCCTCGCCCGGGCAGCCGTACGGCCCGCCGAGTTCCCGGTGTGGTCCAACCGCACCGCGGCCCCCTACCCGGCGGACCCCGACGCCGTACGCGCCGAACTCGCCGCCCAGATCGGCTCACCCGTCGCCTTCGCCGCCCAGATCGAGGCGATGTACGAGGCCGGGGCGCGGGTCTTCGTCGAGGCCGGACCCGGCACCGTGCTCACCCGGCTCGTCGGGCAGATCCTCGGCGACCGGCCGCACACCACCGTGGCCTGCGAACCCCGCGCCGACAGCGGACTGCGCGGCTGGCTCGACGCGCTCGCCCGGCTGGCCGCGGCCGGGGCACCCGTGCGCACCGCCTGGCTGCTGCGCGGCCGGGACGCCGTCGACGCCGTCCGCACCCCGGCGCCCGCACGCCCCGGCTGGACCGTCGACGGACAGCTCGTGCGCACCGCCACCGGAGACCTCCTGCCCGGCGCCCTCGCACCGGCCCGACGAGTCGTGGAGACGACTGTGACGACCAACCAGCCGCACGGCGACCCGGCCGACCGGGACGCGCTGATCTCCGAATTCCTGCGCACCAGCCGGGAGATGATCGCCGCCCAGCGCGACGTCCTGCTCACCTACTTCGCAGGAGCACCGGGAACGGTGCCCGCCGCGCCGGCATCGCCGCCGCGGCCCGCGCTCGCCCCCGTCCCGGTCCCCGCACTCCCGTCCGCGCCCACGCCCGCCGCGACCCTGCCGCCCGAGCCGGAGCCCGCGGCCCCGGAGACCGACGTCGAACGGGTCGTCCTGGAGATCATCAGCGAGCGCACCGGCTACCCCGTCGACATGATCGAGCCCGACCTCGACCTGGAGGCGGACCTCAGCATCGACTCCATCAAACGGGCCGAGATCGCCGGCGAACTGGCGAAGCGGCTCGGCATCGCGGGCGGCGCGGCGACCCTGGACGACGCCGAGCTGGAGGAACTGGCCAAGGCGCGGACGGCCGCCGCCGTCACCGGCTGGCTCCGGGCCCGGACCGGCACCGGGGGACGCAGGCAGGAGACGGCCGCGGCGACCACCGGGAGCGGCACGGACCCGACCGCCGCCGCGCCCGACCCGACCGCCGCCGCGCCGGAGCCCCGCACGTCCGCGTCCGCCCACCCGACCGGCCGGGACGAGGACATCCCTGCGGGCGAGGCGCCCGGACGGTTCGAGATGCGTCCCGTCGACCTGCCGGAACCGGACCCCGGGACCGATCCGGCCGCCGTCCTCTCCGGCAGGCGGTTCGTCGTCCTGGGCGAGGGCGGCAAGCCCGCCGGGTACGGCGACCGACTGGCGCGGCTGCTGTCCGGGCACGGCGCCGAGTGCGTGACCGGCGGCCCCGGCCACCTGCTCGACGAGGCCGAAGGACCCGTCGACGGCGTCCTGTACCTGGGCGCGCTGCCCGGCGGCGACGGACCCGTGCTGCCCGACGCGTACCCCGTGCTGCGGGCGGCCCTGGCCCGTGGCCCGCGCTGGCTGCTGGCCCCCCGGCCCGCCGAAGGCGAGGACGCGGCCCGCTCCGCGGGACTGCACGGCCTGTTCCGCACCGTCGCCCGGGAGTACCCGGACACCGTCGCCCGGGTCGTGTCCCTCGCGGACACCGCACCGGCCGCCGTCGCCGACGCGCTGCTCGCCGAACTGCTCCTGCCCGCACCGGCCCCCGTCGTCCTGCGCACCGCCGCGGGACGGCAGGGCCTCGAACTGACCGAGGTACCGCTCGGCCCGCTCGGCAGCACCGGCGCGGGACCCGCCGGGCCCGGCGCCGCCGAGGCCGCCGCCCTCGGCCTCGACCGGGACTCCGTGGTGCTGCTGGCCGGCGGGGCCCGGGGCATCACCGCCACGTTCGCCGCCGGCCTCGCCGCCGCCTGCCGCTGCCGCGTCGAGCTGATCGGCCGCACCCCCGCACCCACCGGTCCCGAGGGCCGGGACACCGCCGCCGCCCGTACCCCGGCCGCACTCCGCGCGGCCCTCGCCGCCCGAGGAGGCCGCGGCCCCGCCGAGGTCAACCGCGAGGCCGAACTGATCCTCGCCCAGCGGGAGATCACCGCCACCCTCGGCGAACTCACCGCCCTCGGCAGCCAGGCGCGCTACCGCGCCGTCGACGTCCGCGACCGGGACGCGGTACTCCAGGCCGTCAAGGAGATCCACGCCGACCACGGCCGCCTGGACGGCGTCGTCTTCGCGGCCGGGGTGATCGAGGACCGGCTGATCGCCGAGAAGACCCCGGAGTCCTTCCGGCGGGTCCACGGCACCAAGACGAACGGCGCCGCCACCCTGCTCGCCGCCCTGGACGAACTGCCCGACGGACCCGGATTCGCGGTGCTGTTCGGCAGCGTCTCCGCCGTCCTCGGCAACCGGGGCCAGGCCGACTACGCCGCCGCCAACGACGCGCTGGAGAGCCTCGGCGCCGACTGGGCCGACCGCACCGGCAGGCGGGCGCTGACCGTCCACTGGGGGCCGTGGGCGCCGACCGGCGGGCACACCGGCATGGTCAGCCCGGAACTGGGGCGTGAGTACGCCCGGCGCGGGGTCCGGCTGATCGACCCCGAGGAGGGCGCGGCCGCGCTGCTGCGCGAACTCGCCTACGGACCGGAGTCCGTCCGGGCCGTCGTCTACACCGCGTCGGGCTGGTGACATGAGCGACCACCGCCAGACGCCGGTCGCGATCGTGGGCATGGCGGTGCTGCTGCCCGGCGCCGCCGGCCTCGACGCGTACTGGAGGAACCTGCGGGACGGCGTGGACGCGATCGGCGACGTGCCCGAGGGCCGCTGGGACGCTGACTACTACCGGCCCGGCTCGGCCGCCGGGCCCGCCGTCCCCGACCAGGTGTACTGCCGTCGCGGGGGCTTCGTGGACGGCCTCGCCGAGGTCGAGGTCACCCGGTACGGCATCATGCCGAACTCCGTCGACGGCACCGAGCCCGACCAGCTGATCGCCCTCGACGTGGCCGCCGCCGCGATCGCCGACGCCGGCGGCCAGGACCGGCTGCCCGACCGGCACCGCGTCGGCGTGGTCCTGGGCCGCGGCGGCTACCTCACGCCCGGCCTGGTCCGCCTCGACCAGCGGGTCCGCACGGCCGGGCAACTGGTGCGCACCCTCGGTGAGCTGGTGCCCGGCCTCACGACCGGCCAACTGGCACGGGTGCGGGAGGCGTTCACCGAGCGGCTCGGGCCCGCCAGCCCGGAGTCCGCGATCGGCCTGGTGCCCAACCTCGCCGCCTCCCGGATCGCCAACCGCCTGGATTTGCGCGGCCCCGCCTACACCGTCGACGCGGCCTGCGCGTCCTCACTGGTCGCCGTCGACCAGGCGGTCACCGAACTCACCGCCGGACGCTGCGACCTGATGCTCGCCGGGGGAGTGCACCACTGCCACGACATCACCCTGTGGAGCGTCTTCTCCCAACTGCGCGCGCTCTCCCCGAGCCAGCGCATCCGCCCCTTCCACCGCGAGGCCGACGGCATCCTCATCGGCGAGGGCACCGGCGTCGTCGTCCTCAAGCGCCTCGCCGACGCCGAACGCGACGGCGACCGCGTCTACGCCGTGATCCGGGGCACGGGCGTGGCCAGCGACGGCCGTACCGCCGGACTCGTCAACCCCGACCCGGGCGGTCAGGCGCACGCCGTACGGCAGGCCTGGCGGGCCGCCGGACTCGACCCGGCCGCCCCGCGCTCCGTCGGGCTCCTGGAGGCCCACGGAACCGCGACCCCGGCCGGGGACGGGGCCGAACTCACCACGCTCGCAGAGGTGTTCGGACCGCCCGGCGACCGCAGTGAACGGGCGGTGCTGGGCTCGGTGAAGTCGATGATCGGCCACACCATGCCGGCCGCCGGCATCGCGGGTCTGGTCAAGGCCGCCCTCGCCCTGCACCACGCGACCCTGCTGCCCACCCTGCACTGCGACGACCCGCACCCGGCCCTCGCCGGCACCCGCTTCCGCACCCTGGACCGGGCCGAGCCCTGGCCGGCCGGCCCGGAGGGGCCGGTGCGCCGGGCCGGGGTGAACGCCTTCGGGTTCGGCGGGATCAACGCCCACGTGGTGCTGGAGGAGGCCCCCGGCGCACGCCGGTCCGCCGCTCCGCCCGCCGTCACGGTCACCGAACCCGAGCGGGTCCTGCTCCTCGCCGCCCGCACCCCCGGACGGCTCGCCGCCGCGCTCGCCGCCGACGACTCCGCCGTTCTCGTCGCGGGCCTGGACCCCGGCCGTGCCCACCCGCAGGCCGGCCCGGCCCGTCTCGGCATCGTCGACCCCACCGCCAAACGTCTCGCGCTGGCCCGCCGCGCCGTCGGCAGGGACCGCGCCTGGCAGGGCCGCAACGACCTCTGGTACCGGCCGGCGCCGCTCCTGGACACCGGCAGGCTGGCCTTCGTCTTCCCGGGCCTGGAAGGCGAGTTCACTCCCCGCGTCGACGACATCGCCGTGCATTTCGGCCTCCCCGCCGTCACCGGACCCGCCCGACGGGACGTACGGGTCGGTGACGTGGGCCGGCATGGATTCGGCGTCGTCGACGTGGGGCGGCTCCTGGACGCCGCGCTGCGCAGGATGGGCGTGGTCCCGGACGCGGTCGCCGGGCACAGCGTCGGCGAGTGGACGGCGATGGCGGCCGCCGGCCTCTACTCCGGCGACGAGGTGGACGCGTTCATGGCCGGGTTCGACCCCGACGCGGTCACCGTGCCGGGCCTCGCCTTCGCCGCCGTCGGCGCCCCGGCCGCCCGGGTGCTGGCCGCCCTGGACGACGAGTGGGCGGACTCCGGGATCGTCCTCTCGCACGACAACGCGCCCGGCCAGTCGACGGTCTGCGGCCCCGACCGGACGGTGGCGGACCTCGTCCGCGCCTTCCGCGCCGACGGTGTGCTGTGCCAGGTGCTGCCGTTCCGGTCCGGGTTCCACACGCCGATGCTGGAGCCGTACCTGGCGCCCATCAAGGAGGCCGCCGAGCGCTTCCGGCTGCACAGGCCGACCGTCCCGGTGTGGTCCGCCACCACCGCCGCGCCCTTCCCTCGGGCCGAGGCGGAGGTGCGCGACCTGTTCGTCCGGCACCTGCTGGAGCCGGTCAGGTTCCGGCAGCTGGTCGAGGCCCTGTACGCGGCGGGGCACCGCGTCTTCGTGCAGACCGGTCCCGGCCGGCTGGCCTCCCTGGTCACCGACACCCTCGGCGACCGCGACCACCTGGCCGTCGCCGCCAACTCCCCGCACCGCTCCGGACTCGCCCAGCTCCGGCGGGTGGCGACCGCGCTCTGGACGGCGGGCGCGACCGTCGCACCGGCCCTGCCGCCGGCCGGCGCCGGTGCTCGCGCCCCCCGCGGCACGAGTGCGCCCGTACCGGGCCGTCCGCCCGTCCGCCTCGACCTGGGCGGCGCTCTGGTCTCCCTGGACGGCCCGGTGCTGCACCGGCTCCGCGCCGAGCTGGGACGGCCCGCCGCGCCCGCGCCCGGTGCGGCCGCCGGCCCGTCCGCGCTCGACGACCTGGCCGCCGCCCTCCCGGCCGCCGCCGAACTCAGCGCGCTGCTGCGCGACACCGCGGACACCGCGGCCGCCGTCCTCACCGCCCGAAGGACACCGGTCCCGTCCGCGCCCGCGCCCCCAACGGATCCGCGTCCGCCGACCGGGCCGCGCGTCCCCGCGGCCCCACCGGTTCCGCCCCGTCCCGCGGCCGGCTCCGCGCCGCCCGCGGCACCCGCGCCCGGGACCCGCACCACCACCGTCCGGGTCTCCCCGGACACCATGCCGCACCTGCTCGACCACTGCTTCCACCCGCAGCGCGCGGGCTGGCCCGACATCGAGGACCGCTGGCCGGTCGTCCCGGCCACCACCATCGTCCGGCACCTGATGGACGCCGCGGAGGAGGCCACCGGGCTGCGCGCGGTGGCCGTGCACGGGGCCCGCTTCGACCGCTGGCTCACCGCCACACCGGCCGTCGACGTCCTCGTCACCGTCACCCCCGTGGGCCCCGGCCGGGTCGCCGCCGCCTTCGGCCCCACCGCCCGCGCGGTCGTCGAACTGGCCCCGGACCACGTGCGCCCGCCCGAAGCCGTCCCGCCGCCGGTTCCCGAACACACCCCCGGCCACACCGCGGCCCAGCTCTACGCCGACCGCTGGATGTTCCACGGCCCGGCCTACCAGGGCGTCACTGAACTCACCGCGATCGGCGACCGGCACATCCGCGGAGTGATCACCACCCCCGCCGCCCCGGGGGCCCTGCTCGACAACGTGGGCCAGATCCTCGGCTACTGGATCATGGCCACCCGCACCGAGCGGACCGTCGTCTTCCCCGTGGGCATGCGGGAGATGCGCTTCTTCGGCCCGCACCCCGAGCCCGGCACCGAGGTCGGCTGCCAGGTGCGGATCACCTCGCTCACCGACACCGTGCTCGAGGCCGACGTGCAACTGACCGCCGGGGACCGGGTGTGGGCCCTGATCCGGGGCTGGCAGGACCGGCGCTTCGACAACGACCCGCACACCCGCCCGGTCGAGCGCTTCCCCGACCGCAACACCCTCTCCGAGGCACGGCCGGGCGGCTGGGTGCTCGTCCACGAACGCTGGCCCGACCTCGCCTCCCGTGAACTGATCATGCGCAACTCGCTGGGCGGGCCGGAGCGTTCGCGGTACGCGGAGCACGCGCCCCGCGGCCGCCGACAGTGGCTGCTCGGCCGGATCGCCGCCAAGGACGCCGTCCGGCAGTGGCTCTGGGAGCACGGCGAGGGACCGGTCTTCCCGGCCGAACTCCGCGTCCACAACGACGACTCGGGCCGCCCGTACGTGACCGGCGTGCACGGCCGCACGCTGCCCGCGCTGGACGTCTCGCTCGCCCACCGGGCCGAGGCCGCCGTGGCGATCGTACGGCCGCACCGGCCAGGACCCGGCCCCGGCATCGACCTCGAGGAGGTCACCGAACGCGACCCGGCCGCGCTGGCGGCCGCCCTGGGCGCGGACGAACTGCGCCTGCTGCACGAGCTATCCGGCCCCGGCGGCTCCACCGCACGGTGGTTCACCCGGTTCTGGGCCGCCAAGGAGGCCGTCGCCAAGGCGGAGGGCACCGGATTCGACGGTCGGCCACGGGACTTCGCCGTCCTGGAGGCGGCACCCGACGGAAGCCGGCTCCTGGTGGCGGGCCGGCTCGAACGCGCCTACCCGGTGCACTGCGCGCCGGTCCGCAATCCCCCCGCACTGCCGGGCCGCGACTACGTCGTGGCCTGGACGACCGGACCGGCAGCCGCAGACCCACAGGAGGACCCGCGATGAACCCGACCGAGCCCGAAGTCCGCGCCGACGAGCGGGCGGTACTCGCCGACCTCACCGGGATGCTCCGCACCCTCCTGGAGGAGTACGGCGACGACGACGCCGAGATCGGCATGGACACCACCTTCAACCGCGACCTGGAGCTGGAGAGCATCGACCTGGTCACCCTCGCCGGACTCCTGGAGGAGCGGTACGGGAAACGGGTCAACTTCGCCGAGTTCCTGGCCGGGATGGAGTTCGACGAGATCATCGGGCTGACCGTCGGCCGGCTGGTGGAGTTCGTCGTGTGGAGCCTGAAGGCCACGGAGGCGGGCTGAGCCATGGCGATCGTCGACACCGGAGACGTCCGGCTGCACGTCCAGCGCATGGGCCCGGCACAGGGCCGCACCCCGGTCGCCACCGTGGTCCTGGTCCACGGGCTGCTCACCGACAGCCTGGCCAGCTACTACTTCACCGTGGCACCCGCCTTCGCCGCTTCCGGACTGGACGTGGTCATGTACGACCTGCGCGGGCACGGCCGCAGCGCCCGGCCGCCCGGCGGATACACCCTCGACCACAACATCGACGACCTGGAGGCGCTGCTCGACCGGCTGTCGATCACCGGCCCGGTGCACCTCGTCGGCAACTCCTACGGCGGCACCATCGCCTTCGGCTACGCGGCCCGCCACCCCGGACGCGCCGCCAGCCTCACCCTCATCGAGTCCGAGCCCGCCACCGCGGCCTGGGCGGACAAACTCGGCGGGATCCTGCGCCGGGTCGTCACCGAACTCGCCCACAACGAGCCGGACGCCATCGCGTGGATCACCGCGAACCGCGGCCACAACACCGCCCGCCTGGCCAGGGGCGCGGCCCGGCTCGCCCGCGAGACCAGCCTCGGCCGGGACATCCCCGCCAGCCGGGTGCTCACCGACGATCAGATCAGCGCCGTGCGCTGCCCGGTCCTCGGCGTGTACGGCGGCGACTCGGACCTGGTGGACGTGGTCCCGCTGAAGGAGGCGCTGCTGGCCGACTACCGTTCGGTGGTGCTGCCGGGGCACGAGCACTCCGTGCTGGTCGAGGCGGCCGGCACGGTCGGCGGACACATCATGGAGCTGATCCACTCGGTCAGCGGAGCGCGCGCGGCCGGCGTCCGGTGAGCGGCTTCCTCCTCGTCGTACCGCCCCTGGTCGGCCACATCAACCCGGCCGTCGGCGTCGCCGCCGAACTGGAGGCGCGCGGGCACCGGGTGGCCTGGGTCTGCCCCGATCCCGCTCTGCTGGGCCGGCTGGCGGGGCCGCGGGCGCGGGTGTACCCGTGCGCGGGCGTGTCCGCAGGCGAGCGGCCCGCCGACCTGCGCGGCGCGGAGGCGCTGAAGTTCCTGTGGGAGTGGTTCCTGGTGCCGCTCGCGCGGGCGATGGCCCCCGGCGTCCGGGCCGCCGTCGACGACTTCCGCCCCGATGCCGTCGTCGCCGACCAGCAGGCCTTCGCCGGCGCCCTGGTGGCCGAACGGCTGGGACTGCCCTGGGCGACCTCGGCGACCACCTCCGCCGAGTTCGGCGGCGCCTACGACGGCATCCCCAAGGTCGCCGAGTGGCTCCGGGCCAGGCTCGCGGAGCTGCGGGAGGACATCGGCGATCCGGCGGGCACGGCCGACCCGCGCTTCTCACCGCGTCTCACACTGGCCTTCACCACCCCCGAACTGGCGGGCACGGACACCCGACCGACGATCCGTCACGTCGGGCCGTCGATCACCGAACGGCCGGTGGCCGACGGCTTTCCCTGGGACTGGCTGGACCCGGGCCGCGAGCGGGTGCTCGTCTCGCTCGGCACCGCCAACGCCGGCGCCGGCGGCCGGTTCCTCGCCGAGTGCGTCGCCGCCATCCGCGAACGGGCGCACCGGGTGCAGGCGTTGGTGGCCGACCCCGGAGGCACCCTGCCGCCCGCGACCGACGACAAGGACGTCCTGATCCTGCCCTCGCTGCCCCAGCTCCCGCTGCTGGAGCGCGTCGACGCGGTGATCTGCCACGCCGGGCACAACACCGTGTGCGAGGCCCTGTGGCACGGCGTCCCGCTGGTCGTCGCCCCCATCCGGGACGACCAGCCGGTGATCGCCGGGCAGGTCGTGGACGCCGGCGCCGGCGTCCGGGTCAGGTTCGGCCGGGTCACCGCCCAGCGGCTGGGCGAGGCCCTCGACACCGTCCTGTACGAGCCGGGCCCGCGCACCGCGGCCGCCCGGATCCGCGCCGCGTTCCGAGCGGCGGGCGGTGCACCGGTCGCCGCGACCCACCTGGAAGCCCTGGCAGCCGATTCGCACCTCAGGAGACCCGATGAGCAAGCAGAGTGAGATCGACGCGTTGCGCTCCGCCTACCAGCGGGACCTGGCCGACGGCGTCGACCGCTTCTTCGCACCCCGGCGCACCGACTGCCCCTGGTGCGGCTCCGGCCGGCTGACCACCCGGCTGCGCACCACCGACCTGCTCCAGCACAAGCCCGGCCGCTTCCTCCTGGACCGCTGCCAGGAGTGCGGCCACACCTTCCAGAACCCGCGCCTGAACGAGACGGGCCTGGAGTTCTACTACCGCGACTTCTACGACGGCCTCGGCGAACAGCGGATGAGCGGCACCTTCGGCGGCCGTACCAAGATGTACCGGGGCCGCGCCGCAGCCATGCTCCCGCACGACGCCACCCCCAAGAACTGGCTCGACGTCGGCACCGGCCACGGCCACTTCTGCGCGGCAGCCCGCGAGGTGCTGCCCGGCACCGCGTTCGACGGCCTCGACTTCACCGACGGCGTCGAACTGGCCGCCCGGGAGGGCCGCGTGGAGCGTGCCTACCGCGGCGCCTTCCCCGAACTGGCCCCCGACCTCACCGCCGCCTACGACGTGGTCAGCATGTTCCACTACCTGGAGCACAGCACCGACCCCGACGACGAACTCCGCGCCGCCCACCGGACGGTACGACCCGGCGGCCACCTCCTGATCGAGGTCCCCGACCCGCAGAGCCGCTACGCCCGGCTGCTCGGCCGCTGGTGGCTGCCCTGGCTCCAGCCCCAGCACCTGCACTTCGTCCCGGTCGCCAACCTCCGCGCCCGCCTCACCGAGCTGGGCTTCACGGTGGTGGCCGAACAGCACGCCGAGGCGCACGACCCGGTCGACCTGCTGGCCGCCGTCTGGCTCGCCCTGGACCACGCCGCCCCGCGTGAGGACGCGCCCTGGCTGCCCCGGCCGCCGGGCGCCCCGCGCAGGACGGCTCGCGCCGCGCTGCTCCTCGCCGGGATCCCGGCCCTCGTCGCCGGCACGCTCGCGGACCGCTTCGCCGTACGGCCCCTCGCGCACCGGCTGCGCCTGTCCAACGCCTACCGGATCGTGGCCCGCCGCGACTGAGCCCTCACAGGGCCTTGGCGCGGATCATCGCGGACAGCACCAGGGCGCCCGGCAGCAGCGGTACCCAGTCGGTCACCATCCGGTAGCCGATCACGGTCGCCGTGGCCACCGCGACCGGAGCCCCGAACGCGGCCAGCGTGATCACGAGGGCCGCGTCCACCGCGACCCCGCCCGGCACCGGTACGGCACCCCCCGCCGTGCCACCCGCCAGGAACGCGAAGACGACCGTGCCCCACGGCAGCCCGAGCCCGAGCGCCTCCCCGGTGCAGGCCAGCGCGCTCGCCTGCACCACCGGCAGCGCGGCGGCCCCGCCCCACAGGGCCACCGCCCGGCAGGGCCGGGCGTGCACCGCGCGGGCATCGGTGAGCGCGGCCCGCACCAGCCGGGTGACCGGCCGCCGCAGTGGTCGTACCACCGCGGTCGCCACGCCCACCAGGGTGAGCACGGCCGCGACCGGGACCAGCACCACGCCCTCCGGGATCAGGTCGCCCAGCCGCCGCCAGGCGGAGGACGACAGCAGGAAGCCGATCAGCACGGCCGTCTTCGCACCCGACTTGGCCACCGAGTACAGCGCGATCGAGGAGGTGGCCCGCTGCAGGGGCACACCCTGGGTGCGCAGGAAACGGACGGTGACGGCATGGGCGCCCAGTCCGGCGGGCAGCGCGTGATTGGCCGCTCCGGCGGCGAACTGCGAGGCCAGCAGCAGCCCCGGCGGCAGCGGGTCGGGCACGGCACCCTGGCGTATGCACGCGGCCAGCACCCAGGTCAGGCAGGTGAGACCGCCGGCGGCCAGCAGCCACAGGGGTTCGGCGCGGGCGAGCCGGGCGACGCCCTCGTTCAGCAGGGACCGGTTGGTCAGCCCCCAGACCGCGGCGACCAGCAGCGGGGACAGGCACACGACGAGCCGGAGCGGACGGCTCCCCGCCCACGGCGCCGGCAGGGTGCGCACGGGGGCGTCGGGGCAGGACGAGGACACTGACGACAGCGAGGACAGTGAGGACACGGGGACGTTGTCCTTCCACGGCGGGCCGCGGTGGGGGGCCGCAGGCGAGCGGGACCGCAGGCGTGCGGGACCGGTCGGAGCCTTCCCGTCCCGTATGACACCCGGATGTCGGAAAGCCGAAGGCCGGGGGGCGGGCCGGTGCCACGGGCCCGGCCCCACCCGTGCGACCCGGTAGCCTTCCAGGGGTATACCCGGCACACGACAGGGGAGGAACCCGCGGTGCACGTCCAGGAATGGCTCGACTCGGTGCCGGCGGTCGCCGTCTACGCAGTGGTGGCGCTGGTCATCGGGCTGGAGAGCCTGGGCATCCCGCTGCCGGGCGAGATCGTGCTGGTCTCGGCCGCGCTCATGTCCTCGCAGCACTCGGGCATCGACCCGTTCGTCCTCGGTGCCTGCGCCACCGCCGGCGCGGTGATCGGCGACTCCGTCGGCTACGCGATAGGCCGCAAGGGCGGCCGCCCGCTGCTGGCCTGGCTGGGCCGGAAGTTCCCGAGACACTTCGGCGAGGGCCATGTGGCCACCGCCGAGCGCTCCTTCGAGAAGTGGGGCATGTGGGCGGTCTTCTTCGGCCGCTTCATCGCCCTCCTGCGCATCTTCGCGGGCCCGCTCGCGGGCGTCCTGCACATGCCGTACTGGAAGTTCCTGACGGCGAACCTCCTCGGCGGCATCTGCTGGGCGGGCGGCACCACGGCCGTCGTCTACTACGTCGGCATCGTCGCGGAGGACTGGCTGAAGCGGTTCTCGTACGTGGGCCTGGCGGCGGCGGTGCTGGTGGGCCTCGCGTCGATGCTGATCGTGCGGCGCAGGGCCCAGAAGGCCCAGGTCGCCGAGAAGGAAGCCGAACCGGTGGGCGCCGGGGAGTGACGGCCCGCGGGCGCGGGCCGTGCCGGTGTGCCCCCGCGGGGCGCGGCGGACGGGAATCCGGCCGCGCCCGTCGAGAGGCCTACGCGTGCACCTCGCGATGCGCCCGCGCCAGCTCCGCGTACAGGGTCCCGTTGAGGGTCACCCCCTGAAGCTCCTCCTCCGACAGGCTCCGCTTCACCTTCGCCGGCACCCCGGCCACCAGCGACCCCGGCGGCACCACCATGCCCTGCGGCACCAGTGCCTGCGCCGCGACCAGCGAGCCCGCGCCGATCACGGCCCCGTTCAGCACGGTCGCCCCCATCCCGATGAGGCAGTCGTCCTCGACCGTCGCCCCGTGCACCACCGCGTTGTGCCCGATGGACACCCGCTCCCCGACGTTCACCGGGAACCCCGGGTCGGCGTGGAGCGTCACGTTGTCCTGCACGTTGGCCTGCGCCCCCACGGTGATCTTCTCGACGTCCCCGCGCACCACCGCGCCGTACCAGACGCTCGCCCCGGGCTCGAGCGTCACGTCCCCGATCACCGAGGCGGTCGGCGCCACGAAGACGTCGTCCCCGATCACCGGCTCGCGCCCGCCGATCCCCACGATCAGTGCCTTCCGCGTCATCACGCTCTCCCGTTCGTCCTCGACGTCCACGGCAACCTAGCCGACGGCCTGGGGCGAAGATCACAGCGGCCCGCCCTCTTGCCGGTGGCGCCCTGCGCGTAGCGTGACCCCGTGCCGAAGCCCAAGAACACGTTCTCGTCCTGGTGCCACCGCCTCGCCCAGCGAGCGGTGCACGCGGGCTGGGCCTGGGTCCAGCGCACCGGTTCGGTCACGGCCGACCACCCCGGCCGGTTCCGGTTCGGCGCCATCGGCGAGGCCACCCGCCTGGCCTTCCCGCTGGGCACGGTCTTCGGCGAACCGTGGATCCACCTCGGTTCGCACTGCATCGTCGGTGAACAGGTCACCCTCACCGCAGGCCTGATGCCCGACCTGGAGCTCGGCCCCGAGCCGATCCTGCGCATCGGCGACGGCGTGGTCCTGGGCCGCGGCAGCCACGTCATCGCGGACACGACCGTCACCATCGGCAGCGACTGCTACTTCGGCCCGTACGTGTACGTCACCTCCACCAACCACTCCTACGACGACCCGCACGAGCCCATCGGCCGGCAGTGGCCCCGGATGGAGCCGGTGGAGATCGGCCCGGGCTGCTGGATCGGCACCGGCGCGGTGATCCTGCCGGGTGCGCGGATCGGCCGGAACGTGGTGGTGGCCGCCGGCGCGGTGGTCCGGGGCACGGTGCCCGACCACGCCGTGGTGGCGGGCGCGCCGGCCCGGGTGGTCCGCCGCTGGACCGCCGAGACCGGCTGGCAGCCGCCGCTGCGCACCCCGGCGCCGGTGCCGATACCGGAGGGCATGACCCCGGATCAGCTGCGCGCGCTGGCGGAGCTGGACGAGGAGGGCGTGGCGCGGCTGGCGGCGCTGGAGAGCGAGAACTGAGTCAGCCGGTGGCGAGCAGCAGCGTGCCGACCAGCGCGAGGCCCGCGCCCGCCGCCTGGACGGCCCGCAGACGCTCGCTGAGGAAGCCGCGGGCCGCGAGCGCGGTGACCACCGGATAGAGCGAGGCGAGCACCGCGGCGACGGTGACCGGGCCGTGCTGGGCGGCCACCGAGTAGGTGCCGTTGGCGGCGACGTCGGCCAGACCGACGAAACCGAGGGCCGGCAGCGTGGACCGCGCGAGACCGCCGTCCGGCAGCGCGGGAGTGCCCCGCCGCACCGACAGCCACAGGGCCGCGCCGCCGGTCGTGACACTGGTCAGGCGCTGCACGAAGAGGGCCAGGAAGAGGCCGGTGACCGTGGTGGACGCCTCCGTGATCAGTGCGAACACCGTGCCGAAACCGCCGGCCGCGACCAGCGTGAGTAGGATCGTGCGCCGCTGGACCGGCGCGCCGCGCACCTGCGGGCCGCCGGCCAGGACGACCCCGGTGACGGCGACCGCGATCCCCGCGAACTGCAGCAGCCCCGGCCGCTCGCCGAGGATCAGTCCGACGCCGACCGGGACGGCGACGCTCAGCGTGGCCAGCGGGGAGACCACGCCCATGGGGCCGAGCGCGAGCGCCTTGTAGAAGGAGAACAGCGCGACCGGCCCGACCAGGCCGGCGGCGCACGCGAACCAGAGCCGCGGCCCGGCCTCGCTCCAGCCGCCGGTGGCGACCACGATCACGCCGAGGACCGCCGCCGCGATGCCCTGCGAGACGACGACCACCGTGAGCGCCGGGGCGCGTCGTGTGAGCAGCCCGCCGCCGAAGTCGGCCAGCCCCCACAGGAGGCTGGTGGTCAGGGCGAAGAATGCTGTCACGGCCCGCCTCGCAGTACAGTTCGGTGAACGATCAGGTACACCCCACCGTAGTTCACCCGGTTAAACTCTGTCATTCAGAATATTGGACCTCGATGCACACGACGATGGACGGAACGTGTCGGACCTCGACCTGCTGACCCAGTCCCTGGCCCGCAACGTCAAGCACTGGCGCTCGGTGCGCGGCTTCACCCTCGACGTGCTCGCGGCCCGGGCCGGGGTCAGCCGCGGCATGCTCATCCAGATCGAGCAGGCCCGCACCAACCCGAGCATCGGCACCGTCGTCAAGATCGGCGACGCGCTCGGCATCAGCATCACCACCCTGCTCGACTACGAACAGGGGCCGAGCGTCCAGATCGTCCCGGTCGACAAGGCCGTCCGCCTCTGGCACACCGACGCCGGCAGCTACAACCGTCTGCTCGCGGGCACCGAGGCGCCCGGCCCGCTGGAGATGTGGGACTGGCGGCTGATGCCGGGCGAGAGCAGCCCCTCGGAACCCCACCCCGCGGGCACCGTGGAGATCGTCCACGTCACCGCTGGCGAGCTGACCCTCACCGTCGACGGCGTCGAGTACCGCGTGCCGACCGGCGCCAGCGCCTCCTTCGAGGCCGGCACGGCCCATGTGTACGGCAACACCGGGGACGTGCCGATGGAGATGGTCATGACGGTCTCCGTCCCGCCCGTGTCCTGAGCCGCCCCGGCCCGGCTGTTACGGTGCGGGCATGCGCGCACCCATCGGAGACTTCGAGACCGCCGTCCCCGCCCCCGGCTGTCTCGACGACCTCGTCGCGCCGGTCGCCGACGCCGTGCGGCACTGGAGCGGCTCCGTGTCCGCCGAGCAGATCCTCTACGTCGAGACGGACCCGCAGTGGGCGGACACCGCCGTCTTCGTCGAGCACTACGGGCGTGACCTGCTGGAGCGGTCGGCCAACTGCGTGGTGGTGGCGGGCAAGCGCGGCGGCGGGACGACGCTCGCCGCCTGCCTGGTCCTCTCCACCACCAGGGCCGACGTCAACGGGGTCGTACGACGTCATCTCGGCGCCCGCAAGGCCTCGTTCGCCCCGATGGACCTGGCGACCGGGGAGACCGGCATGGAGTACGGCGGCATCACGCCGATCGGACTCCCGCGCGATTGGCCGCTGCTCGTGGACCCGGCCGTGGTCGACCTGCCCTACGTCCTGGTCGGCAGCGGCCGCCGGCGCGGCAAACTCCTGGTCCCCGGCAAGGCGTTCGCCGAACTGCCGGGCGCGGTCGTGCTGGAGGGACTGGGCGGCTGACCCTCGGTGTGGTGGGCCAGCTCCAGGTGCGGGTCCCGCTCGCCCGGAGCGGGCGCCGGATCGGCGTGCACCAGGGCGGCGGTGAGCCGGGGCACGGCGTGCAGCAGGGCGTGTTCCGCCGCGACCGCCACCGCGTGCGCCTGACGCACGGTCGCCTCGCCGTCGACCACCACCGCCACCTCGGCCCGCAGCCGGTGCCCGATCCACCGCAGCCGCAGCTCGCCCACCGCCCGCACCCCCGGCACCTCGGCCAGCGCCCGCTCCGCCCGGTCCGTCAACTCCGGGTCCACGGCGTCCATCACCCGCCCGAACACCTCGCGGGCCGCGTCCCGCAGCACCAGCGCGATCGCCGCCGTGATCACCAACCCGACCAGCGGATCGGCGAGTTGCCAGCCCAGGGCCGAGCCGCCCGCTCCCAGCAGCACCGCCAGCGAGGTGAATCCGTCGGTGCGTGCGTGCAGTCCGTCGGCCACCAGGGCCGCCGACCCGATCGACCGGCCCACCCTGATCCGGTACCGCGCCACCCACTCGTTGCCCGCGAAGCCCGCCAGCGCGGCCAGCGCGACCGCCGGGAGGTGCGCGACCGGCCGCGGATCCAGCAGCCGCTCGACCGCCGTCCAGGCGGCGAACGCGGCCGACGCGGTGATGGTCAGCACGATCGCGATCCCCGCCAGGTCCTCGGCCCGCCCGTAGCCGTAGGTGAAGCGGCGGTTCGCCGCGCGCCGCCCGAGCACGAAGGCGATCCCCAGCGGTACCGCGGTCAGCGCGTCGGCCGCGTTGTGCACGGTGTCGCCGAGCAGGGCCACGGAGCCGGACAGCACCACGACCGCCGCCTGCGCGGCCGCCGTCACCCCGAGCACGGCCAGCGAGACCCACAGCGCCCGCAGGCCGCGCGCCGAGGCCTCCAGCGCCGGGTCCAGCTTGTCGGCCGTCTCGTGGGAGTGGGGGGTGAGGAGATGGCCGAGGCGGTGCCGGAGGCCGCCCGGCGCGGAGCGCGGGTGCGGATGGCCGTGCGCGTGTCCGCCGGGCCCGTCGTGGACGCGATCGTGCTCGTGGTGGTGCCGGTCGCTCATGCGGCTCCCCTCTCCGGTGCGCGGGCGTGGACAGGCGACGCCCTCGACGCCATTATGTGCGTATGAGCGCACGCATGCACCTATCACCTGCGCACCATGCGCATCCGCGCAGTCCGGGCGAGGAGCAGTTCGCGCTCGCCGCCGACCTGCTCGCCCTGCTCGGCGACCGCACCCGGCTGACGCTGCTGCACGCCCTGGCGTCCGGGGAGGCCGACGTCACCACGCTCACCGAGGTGTGCGGCGCCGCGCGGCCGGCCGTCAGCCAGCATCTGGCCCGGCTGCGGCTCGCCGGGCTGGTGGGCACGCGCAAGGAGGGGCGGCGGGTGGTGTACTCGCTGCGCCACGGTCATGTGCGCAGGCTGGTCGACGAGGCGCTGAAGGTGGCGGACCACCGCCTCACCGAGACGGCCGCCGACGCGGGGAGCTGAACCGCGCCGGCAGGACAGGCGCCTCGTCCGCCGCCGGCCGCCTGGGCCGCGCCCCGGCCGGAATGCACCTCGCCACGGCCCCGGTCGTCCCGCACGTCCGCATCGGAACGGCGCTTCTCGCGAGCGGCGCCGGACGGCTGGAGGCCGTCCGGCGCGGGACGGTCAGAAGGCGGCGGCCGCGCCGAGGTACTGCTCGGCGAAGGCCGTCGCCGCCGCGGTCGAGGTGAACAGCCTGCGCAGCCGGGCCAGGCTGGTGCCCGCCAGGAACGGATCGCCGTAGGCGGTGCCGTGGTAGATGCCGGACAGGAACCCGGAGAACTCCTGGTAGTCCCAGACCCGTCGCAGGGAGGCGTGGGAGTAGCCGTCCAGGCCCGAGTCGTCGTCCTCGGTGAGGTGCGCGGCGAGCGCGTCGCCCAGCAGGAAGGCGTCGTGCAGCGCGAGGTTCATGCCCTTGGCGGCGATCGGCGCGGTCAGGTGCCCGGCGTCGCCCGCCAGGAAGAGGCGGCCGAACACCATCGGCTCGACCACGTAGTTGTGCATGTCCAGCACGCGCTTCTCCACCAGTGGCCCCTCGTTGAGCGGCGGCGCCCCCTCGGCTGCCAGCCGCTCGCGCAGTTCGGTCCACACCCGCTCGTGCGGCCAGTTCTCCGGGTCGTCGCCCGGCGGGCACTGGAGGTAGTAGCGGGTGACCTCGGGGCCGCGCGCCATGTGTCCGGCGAAGCCGTTCGGATGGATGCCGAACAGCACGCAGTCCGAGGACGACGGGGCCTGCGCGAGGAGCGCCAGCCAGCCGACGCCGTAGTCCTGCCGGGAGATCCGGGTCCGCGCGTCGGGCACCGCGTCCCGGCTCACCCCGCGCGCCCCGTCGCAGCCCGCCACGAACGCGCAGTGCAGGACGTGCCGACGGCCGGTCGCGGGGTCGGTGTAGGACACCGTGGGCCGGTCCGACTCGACGTCGTGCAGCCGGACGTCGCGCACCCCGAACCTGATGTCGCCGCCGCGCACGTCCGCGTACTCGCGGACCAGATCGGTCACCAGCAACGGCTGCGGGTAGATGTAGTGGTGACGGCCCGTCAGCGCGGCGTAGTCGAACCGGAAGCGCTCGCCGTCGAACCGGAACTCGCACGCGCTGTGCACCTGCGCCCGGGCGAGCAGCCCGTCGGCGAGCCCGCGCTCCTGAAGGCCCCGGACCGCCCACTCCTCGATCACCCCGGCTCTGGGCCGGTTCTCTGTGAACTCTCTGCTCTCGGTCTCCAGGACCACGCAGTCGACGGCGGCGGCCCGCAGGATGTTGCCGACGGTCAGCCCGGCCGGCCCGGCGCCGAGGACGACGACCGTACGGCGTTCTTCGGAAGGTGAGTGGGGGATCACCGTCTCATTATGACGATGTCCTGTCAGCCTGGGCGGGGCCGCCCCGGCTGACAGGACACCTGAACGGTCGGGACGGCTCAGTGCGCCGGGGCGTCCGTGACCACGACCTCGTCGATGCTGCGCTCGATGTCCTCGGCCGGGGAGGCGGTCGCCTTGGCCCAGTAGTAGATGACGACCGAGAAGACGGCGATCACCAGGATGTCCCACCACAGGGCGATGTGGCCCTGGCCGCCGAAGCCGCCCTGCCACGAGATGACGCCCATGCCGACGAGGTAGACGGGCAGCCACTGGGCGGCCTTGAAGTCCAGCCGCGGCGCGTCGGGCAGGCCCTTGCCGTGGGCGTAGACGCCGTACCCGCCGAGCAGTGCGTAGCCGAGCACGATCGCGATGCCGAGCCGCCACAGGGTGCCCCAGCCCGACCAGTAGATGATCAGGTTGGCGACGACGAAGGACAGCGGGGAGACCAGCTTGCCGAAGGGCAGCCGGTAGGGCCGCTCGAAGTGCGGCAGCCGGTCGGCGAAGACGCCGTACGCGAGCGGAGCGCCGGCGTACATCAGCACGCTCGCCGAGGTGATGAAGCTGACCAGTTCCTGCCAGCTCGGGAACGGCAGGAAGCAGATCACGCCGGTCACGAACGACATGATGAGACCGAACCACGGCACACCGCGGGAGTCGGTCCGGCTGAAGATCTTCGGCGCGTAGCCGTTCTTCGCCAGGCCGAAGGAGACCCGGGAGGTGGCGGTGGTGTAGATCAGGCCGGTGCCGCCGGGGGAGATGATCGCGTCGAGGTAGAGCACCCACGCCAGCCAGCCGAGGCCCACCAGGGTCGCGAGACCGGCCCACGGACCCCTGTCGCCCGGGTAGTGGAGGTGCGCCCAGCCGTGCGCGAAGGTGCTGTGCGGCAGTGCGGCGATGAAGACGACCTGCAGCAGCACGTAGATGACGGCGCCGATGGCCACCGAGCCGAGCGTGGCGCGCGGCAGGTCCCGCTTGGGGTTGCGGCTCTCGCCGGCCAGCTGGATGGCCTGCTCGAAGCCGAGCAGGGCGAAGATGATGCCGCTGGTGCTGATCGCCGCGAGGACGCCCTTGGCGCCCATGGGCGCGAAGCCCTCGGAGTGGAAGTTGGCCGGGTGGAAGTTGCCGACGGCGATGATGAAGATCGCCGCCAGCGGCACGGCGATCTTCCACCAGGTCGCGGCGCTGTTGGTGTGCGCGAGCACCCGGACGCCGAAGAAGTTGACCCCGACGAACAGGGCCATCAGGAACACGGCCACGAGCAGGCCGCTCGCCGTCAGGGTGCCGTCGGCGTGCTCCAGGTGCCGCGCCCACTTCCAGTGACCGGCGTAACCGACCATGGCCTCGACCTCGATCGGCGCCACGGTCGCCGCCTGCAGCCAGGAGAACCAGCCGAAGGACATGCCGGCCAGTCCGCCGAAGGCGTAGTGCGGGTACCGGGCCGTGCCGCCCGCCACCGGGAACATGCCGCCCAGCTCGGCGTGGACCAGGGCCAGCAGGACGATCGCAATCGCGCCGACCACCCACGAGATGGTCGCCGCGGGACCGGCCTGCACGACCGCCTTCTGGGCCCCGTACAGCCAGCCGGAGCCGATGATCGACCCCACGGAGGCCCACATCAGACCGATCAGCCCGACGTCCCGCCTCAGGCCGCCCGAAGGAGTCGTGTCCCCCGTGGCGGCTTTCTCGACACTCACCATGTCAAGTGGCCTCTCAGTTTCTGAACGCAGATTTAATGAGCAAGGGGCCACAAGTTAGGGGCGTGCGCCGCTCGGACTGAAGACTGTTTCCCAAAACTTGACCCTCGATCTTTCCTGTCTTGGCCACAGCCTTTGCACAGGTCAGCGAGGGTCACAGAATGTCCGTATTCAACTGTCATAAGTGAGAAGAAGGTAAGACAGGAGTCTCAGATCTTCCTCAAATCCTGCCGGTTGTTCCCGGATCCGGTCATCCGGCCGGTCAGCCGTCAGCCGCGATTCAACCGGGGAATTTCGATGGCCGGGCAGCGGTCCATGACCATGTCCCGGCCCGTGGCCCGCACCCGCTCGTAGGCCGCCTCGTCGACCACCCCGAGCTGGAACCACACCGCCTTCGCCCCCTTGGCCACCGCCTCGTCCGCGACGGCACCGGCCAGCTCGCCGTTGACGAAGACGTCGACCACGTCCACGTCGAAGGGGATGTCGGCGAGCGAGGCGTAGCCCTGCTCCCCGTGCACCGTCTCCGCCTTCGGGTGGACCGGCACGACCCGCTTGCCGAACCGCTGCAGCACCAGCGCCACCCCGTACGCCGCGCGGCTCCGGTTGGCGGACAGGCCGACCACCGCCCAGGTGTCGCCGGTCTCGGTCAGGATCCTGCGGATCGTCGCGTCGTCGCCGTACATCGTCGGCCTCCTCGGTCCGGGGGTAACGTCCGTCGTCGCCAACAGCGGCCGCCCGGACCCCCATTCCCCGCCGGAGACAGCGGCAGAAGGCGCCACATGTCCCGCATGTCCCGCCACGGTGACCGGAATCGGCGCAAGGTGCCTGCGTACGGCCCTCCGCGCGCCTACGCTCAGCCCGTGCTCCGCATCCTCGACGCCACCACCGGTGAGACCGTCCCCGCCGCCCCCGCCCGCCGCGCCCTGACCCGGGTCGAGGCCCATGTCCACGGGTACGACCTGACGGCGCTGCGGGTCCTGCTCGCCACCGACCTGCTGCTGCGCGCCCTGGAGGTCGGCGGCACCCCGGTCCTGCCCCTGCTCACCGCCGGCCACCAGCAGGCCGAACTGCACGCCGCCGCCACCACCCTCGGCATCCGCCCGCTGGAGGACGGCCGCGACCTCGCCTCAGGACTGGGCGAGGCCCAGGTCGTCCACGTGGCGGCGCAGGGCACGTCCGTGCCCGGCACCGGGCCGACGCTCGCCGTCGCTCCCGCGAGCGGCCCCGACGCGGGCGTCCTCAACGGGCTCGCCGACCCCGCCGCGCTCCGGCTCGCGCTGCTCGACGCGCCGCGCGGCACGGCCGTCCACCTGGGCGCCGGTGCCGTGGACGCGGCCGGCCGCGGCCTCGGACGGCTCCGGCGGGACGTGGCCCGGTGGGCGCGCAGTCCCTCGCGGCCGGTGCCCGACGCGGTCCGGGGACGGCTGCGGGACGCCTGGGAGGACGACCTCGACGTGCCCGGCGTGCTCGGCGTCCTGCGCTGGGCGGCGGCCCGGCCCGAGATCCCGGACGGCGCCCGCTTCGAGACCTGCGCCTACGCCGACCGGCTGCTCGCCCTCGACCTCACGCGCGACGTCGGGAGCGCCCCGTGACAGGTGGCGCCGGGCCGCTGCGCCGGCTGGTCGTCCTGCGGCACGCCAAGTCGGCCTGGCCCGAGGGGGTGCCCGACCCGCTGCGCCCGCTCGCGGCCCGCGGCCGCCGCGACGCCCCGGCCGCCGGCCGTGCCCTCGCGGACTCCGACTGCCTGCCCGACCTCGTGGTCTGCTCCACCGCGGTACGCACCCGGCAGACCTGGGAGCTGGTCTCCGGCCAGTGGGGCACACCGCCGCCGGTGCGCCTGGACGGGCGGGTGTACGCGGCCGGGGTGCCCGCGCTCCTGGAGGTCGTGCGCGAGGTCCCGCCCGAGGTGGAGACGCTGCTGCTGGTCGGGCACAACCCGGGACTGGAACAGCTGGTCCTGGAACTGGCCGGGGACGGCCTCGACGACACCCTGGAGCGGGTCCGCGAGAAGTTCCCGACGTCGGCGATCGCGGTCCTGGCCTGGCACGGGCGGGCGTGGACGGCCCTGGAGCCGGGGACGGCGCTGCTGACCGAGGTGATCGTGCCGAGGGGCGGACGCGGCTGAGCGCCACCTCGCGCGAACCGTGTGCGCGGGTCCGCATAGGCTGGGCGGATGCAGGACGAGTACCGCACAGTCGCCCGCGCGGGCACCCACGAGACCGAGGTCAACCGCTCCCGCTTCCTGTGCGCCCTCGCCCCGGCGGCCACCGAGCGGGAGGCCCAGGACTTCGTCGCCCGCGTCCGCAAGGAGCACGCCGACGCCAGCCACAACTGCTGGGCCTACGTCATCGGCGCCGACGCCGCCACCCAGAAGGCCAGTGACGACGGCGAACCGGGCGGCACCGCGGGCGTCCCCATGCTCCAGATGCTGCTGCGCCGCGACATGCGGTACGTCGTCGCCGTCGTCACCCGCTACTACGGCGGGGTCAAGCTCGGCGCCGGCGGACTCATCAGGGCGTACGGCGGCGCGGTCGGGGAGGCCCTGGACAGCGTCGGCGCGATCACCCGGCGGCGCTTCAGGCTGGCCACCGTGACCGTCGACCACCAGCGGGCCGGGAAGGTCCAGAACGACCTGCGCGCCACCGGCCGCGAGGTCCGCGACGTCCGCTACGGAGAGGCGGTCGCCATCGAGATCGGGCTGCCGGACGCCGACGTGGACACGTTTCGCGGCTGGCTCGCCGACGCCACCGCGGGCACGGCCCGCCTCGAACTGGGCGGGGAGGCCTACGGGGACGCGTGACGATCCGGACCGACCGGACAAAACTCCCTTTCTTCATTCGGCCCATGAAGGGCTGATACGGGAGCAACCGCCCGCGATGTCAGACCCGGCCGTTACCCTCGGGGATCATGAGACTCCTGCACACTTCCGACTGGCACCTCGGCCGGGCGTTCCACCGGGTGAACATGCTCGGCGCCCAGGCCGAGTTCATCGGCCACCTGGTGGAGACCGTGCGCGCGCACGCCGTCGACGCCGTGGTCGTGTCGGGAGACGTGTACGACCGCGCGGTCCCGCCGCTCGCCGCCGTCGAGCTGTTCGACGACGCCCTGCACCGGCTCGCCGGCCTGGGCGTGCCCACGGTGATGATCTCCGGGAACCACGACTCGGCCCGCAGGCTGGGCGTCGGCGCCGGTCTCATCGACCGCGCCGGCATCCACCTGCGGACCGAACCCTCGGCCTGCGGCACGCCCGTCGTGCTCGCCGACGCCTTCGGCGACGTCGCCTTCTACGGCCTGCCGTACCTCGAACCGGCCCTGGTGAAGGACGAGTTCGCCGTCGACAAGGCGGGGCACGAGGCGGTGCTGGCCGCCGCCATGGACCGGGTCCGCGCCGACCTCGCCGCCCGCGCGCCCGGCACGCGGTCCGTCGTCCTCGCCCACGCCTTCGTCACCGGAGGCGAGGCCAGCGACAGCGAACGGGACATCACCGTCGGCGGAGTGGCCGCCGTCCCGGCCGGGGTCTTCGACGGCGTCGACTACGTCGCGCTCGGCCATCTGCACGGCTGCCAGACCCTCACCGGGCGCGTCCGCTACTCCGGCTCCCCGCTGGCGTACTCCTTCTCCGAGGCCGGCCACCGCAAGAGCATGTGGCTCGTCGACCTCGACGCCGACGGCACCGTCACCGCCGAGCGCCTCGACTGCCCGGTACCGCGCCCGCTGGCCCGCCTCCGCGGCACGCTCGACGACCTGCTCGCCGACCCGGCCCTGACCCGCCACGAGTCCGCCTGGGTCGAGGCCACCCTGACCGACCCGGTCCGGCCCGCCGACCCGATGGCTCGCCTGACCGACCGCTTCCCGCACACCCTCAGCCTGGTCTTCGCCCCCGACCGCGCCCCCGGCGACCCCGACGTGACCTACGCCCGCCGGCTGGCCGGCCGCAGCGACCGCCAGATCGCCGAGGACTTCGTCGCCCACGTCCGCGGCGCCGGCCCCGACCAGCGGGAACTGACCGTCCTCGGCGAGGCCTTCGACGCCGTCCACGCCCACCTGGCGGTGCGCGAGGCGGCGCGGTGACCACCGACGCACGACGGACCACGGAGGCCGCCCGGTGAGGCTCCACCGGCTCGACATCACGGCCTTCGGGCCCTTCGGCGCCACGCAGAGCGTCGACTTCGACGCGCTCTCGGCCGCGGGCCTCTTCCTGCTGCACGGCCCGACCGGCGCCGGGAAGACCTCCGTCCTGGACGCCGTCTGCTACGCGCTGTACGGCACCGTCCCCGGCGCCCGGCAGAGCGGCCAGGGCACCTCCCTGCGCAGCGACCACGCCGATCCCGCCACCCGCACCGGGGTCCGCCTCGAACTCACCGTCGGCGGACGCCGGCTGGAGATCACCCGGCAGCCGCCCTGGGAACGCCCGAAGAAACGCGGCCACGGCACCACCCTCGACAAGGCCCAGACCTGGCTGCGCGAGTACGACGCCACGGGCGGCGCCTGGAAGGACCTCAGCCGCTCCCACCAGGAGATCGGCGAGGAGATCGCCGGCCTGCTCGGCATGAGCCGCGAGCAGTTCTGCCAGGTCGTCCTGCTGCCCCAGGGCGACTTCGCCCGCTTCCTGCGCGCCGACGCCGGCGCCCGCGGCCAACTGCTCGGCCGCCTCTTCGACACCCAGCGCTTCGCCGACGTCGAGAAGCGCCTCGCCGAACGCCGCAAGGCCACCGAGGCCCGGGTGCGGGAGGGCGACGCGGCCCTGCTGGCCGCCGCGCACCGCATGCACCAGGAAGCCGGCGACGCGATGGAACTCCCGGAACTGGCACCCGGCGAGCCCGGACTCGCCGAGGCAGTCCTCACCGCCGCCGCCGTCGCCCGCAGCACCGCCCGCGAACGCCTCACCCTCGCTCACTGCCGCCTCACCACGGCCGAGTCCGCACAGTTCACCGCCGACCGCGCCCTGGCCGACACCCGCGAACTGGCCCGCTTGCAGCACCGGTTCACCGAGGCTCGGGAGCGGGCCGCACGGCTGGAGGAACGCGCCGGGGACCGCCGCGCCGCACAGGCCAGGATGGAGCGGGCGCGGCAGGCGGCCGCGGTGGCACCGGCGCTGGACCTGCGGGACGCCGCCGGGGCCCGGCACCGCGAGGCGGCAGCCGCCGAGGCACACGCGCGTGCGCCGCTCCCGGACACCTTCGCGCAGACCGGAGCGGCCGGGCTCGCCACCGCGGCCCGCCGCGCCGCCGAGGAACTCGGCGGACTGGAGTCCGCGCGCCGGGCCGAGCGCCGGCTCGCCGAGGTCGAGGCCGAACGCGGCCGCCTGGACCGGCAGGAACGGGACGACGAGGACGCCCTGCGCGAGGCCGTGGGCTGGCTCGCCGACTGGGACGCCGTACGCGCGGGCCTGGCGGCCCGGATCGACTCCGCGCAGGAGGCCGCGACCCGCGCTGAGCAACTGGCCGTCCAGCGCGACCCCGCCCGCCGGCAGCTGGCGGCCGCGCGCCTGCGCGACGAACTGGGCCGGGACACGGACGAGGTCCAGCGCAGCGCCCTGGACTCCGCACGCCGGGCCGCCGACGCGCGCACCCACTGGCTCGACCTCAAGGAACAGCGGCTGGCCGGCATCGCCGCCGAGCTGGCCGCCGACCTCACCGACGGCGCGCCCTGCGCGGTCTGCGGTGCCACCGAACACCCCGCTCCCGCGCGCAAGGTCGCCGGGCACGTCGACCGCGAGGCGGAGGAGCGGGCGCTCGCCGCCTACCAGCGCGCCGACGAACGGCGAGCCGAGGACGAGCGCAGGCTCGGCACCGCCCGCGAGGCGCTGGCCGCCGCCACCGCGGCGGCCGACGACCTGCCCACCGGCCGGCTCGCCGCCCAACTGGACGAGCTGGAGCAGGAGTACACCCGGGCCCGGCGTGCCGCCGCCGACCTGCACGCCGCGCACGAGGAGCTGCGGCTCGCCGAGCAGGAGCGCGAGCGCCGGCTCGCGGGCCGGCAGCAGGCCGAGGTCAGGGCCGCCGCCCGGCTCACCCGGCGGGACGGCCTAGACGCCGAACGGGCGCTCCTGGAGGAGGAGTTGACCAAGGCCAGGGGCGGCGCGGAAAGCGTCGCCGCGCGGGCCGCGCACCTGGAGCGGCAGACGGCGCTGCTCGCCGACGCCGCGGACGCCGTCCGCGCCGCCGCCGACACCGCCGGGCACCTGAAGGACGCCGACGCCCGCCTCGCCGACGCCGCCTTCCGGGCCGGCTTCGACACCCCGCGGGACGCGGCCGCCGCCCTCCTCGACGACAGGGCCCACCGGGAACTCCAACGCCGCCTGGACGACTGGCAGTCGGAGGAGGCGGCGGTACGCGCGGTCCTCGCGGAGGCCGACACCACGGCCGCCGCCGGACGGCCGCCCGCCGACACCGAGGCGGCGGAACGGGACGCGGCCACGGCCGCACGGCGGCTGCGCGAGGCCGTCTCCGGCCGGGACCTGGCCGACCGCTGCTGCGCCGAACTCGACCGGCTCTCCGCCCGCGCGGCCGAGGACGTCCGCCGCCTCGGACCCCTGCGCGAGGAGTACGAGCGGGTCGCCCGGCTGGCCGCCCTCACCGCCGGCACCTCCGCCGACAACGAGCGCCGGATGCGGCTGGAGTCGTACGTCCTGGCGGCCCGGCTGGAACAGGTCGCCGCCGCCGCGACCGTCCGCCTGCACCGCATGTCCTCCGGCCGCTACACCCTCGTCCACTCCGACGACCGCAGCGGGCGCGGGCGCAGCGGGCTCGGGCTGCACGTCGTCGACGCCTGGACCGGACGCGAGCGGGACACCGCCACGCTCTCCGGCGGCGAGACCTTCTTCGCCTCCCTCGCGCTCGCCCTCGGCCTCGCCGACGTCGTCACCGACGAGGCCGGCGGCGTCCGGCTCGACACCCTCTTCATCGACGAGGGCTTCGGCAGCCTCGACGACCAGACCCTGGACGAGGTCCTCGACGTCCTCGACTCGCTGCGCGAACGCGACCGCAGCGTGGGCATCGTCAGCCACGTCCCGGACCTGCGCCGCCGCATCCACGCCCAACTGGAGGTGACCAAGGGCAGATCGGGCTCGGCGCTGCGGCTGCGCGGCGTCTAGATGCTGATCGCGCGCCGGGGGAGGGGCGAGGAGTAGACGACGCTCGTCGTCACCGAGCCCAGGGTGCCGATCCTGCCGGTGATCTCCTCCAGGTGGCGCATCGAGCGGGCGGTGACCTTGATGACGAAGCAGTCGTCCCCGGTGACGTGATGCGCCTCCAGGATCTCGGGCGTGCCGGCGACCAGGTCGTGGAAGGGCCGGTAGTTGCCGTTCGGGTAGCGCAGCCGGACGAAGGCGAGGACCGGCAGGCCGAGCCGTTCCGGGTCCACCACGGCGGCGTACCCCTGGATCACGCCGGCCTCCTCCAGCCGCCGCACCCGCTCGGTCACCGCGCTCGGGGACATGGCGACGGCCCGCGCCAGCTCGGCGAAGCTGGCCCGGCCGTCGCGCTGGAGGGCTTCGAGGATGCGCCAGTCGGTGGCGTCCGGGGAAAACGTGGTCATGCGCGATGGATACCAGGGATTCCACGGCCGGACAAGGAGAGGGCCGGGGATCGCACCTTCAGTGCGGTCGGTCACCGGCCATAGATTTCCGGTCGTGGACAACCGCCGTACCGGCGCCCAGGGAAAGGCCCCCAGATGACCGTCACCACCACGAACCCCGTCCTGCGCGTCGCCCCGGCCGCGCCCGCCGCGGCCGCCGCCCACTTCCGCGCGAGCCTCGCGCTGCACGCCGACGTCTCCGACGTGGCCGCCGCGCTGGCCGCGGACGGCGCCCCCGGCTTCGTCGTCCTGGACTCCCGCTCCACCGAGTCCTGGGACCAGGGGCACATCCCCGGCGCCGTCCACCTGCCCACCGCGCTGATCCCCGAGCAGGCGCCCCTGCTCCTCGACAAGGACGTGCCCGTGGTGACGTACTGCTGGGGCCCCGGCTGCGACGGCGCGGCCCGCGCCGCGCTCGCGCTCGCCGAACTCGGCTACCAGGTGAAGGAGTTGCTCGGCGGATTCGAGTACTGGGCGCGTGAGGGCTTCGAGTTCGAGACCTGGCAGGGCTCCGCGCGCCGGGACCCCGACCCGCTGACCGCGCCGGTCGAGGGCGACTGCGGCTGCTGATTCCCGAGGCCAACAGGCCTGGTCGCGCTACGTGTAGGTTCACCCCCATGACTCGTTATGCGGATCCAGGCGCGGTGGAGTGGGTGGAGTCGGGCGGCGGCCCGCTCGTGGCGGTCCCGGAGACGGTCCTGCCGTTCTGGGCCGGAGCCGACAGCGAGGAACTGGCCACCGACTACGACCGGGCCTGCGAGGTCGACGGCTACGTCGGACTGCTCCCGGTCGGCGACAGCGCGGCCCTGGTCCTCGGCGACGAACCCGCCTCGACGTCGTTCCTGCCGGACCACGGCATGTTCGTCCGCTGGTCCGCCGCCAACTCCGAGGACGAGCTGCTCGCCCAGGTCCCCGCCGCGCTCGACAGCGCCGTGTGGGAGAACGGGATCCGCTGGCAGGTGCCGGGCCCGGTCGTCCTGTTCGACTCCGCCTGGCCGGGCGGCGAGGCCGAGGGCGGCGATCACCTGCGGGTCCCGCTGGAGGCCGGCACCTACGAGGTGCACGCGGCCTACACCAGGCCCGGCCCGGAGACCTGGGTGGGCCTGGTGCGGTTGCGCAGGGTCGGGGCCTGACAGCTCGTCACCTCAGACCGTCGATCGCGATGTTGAGGTGGCGCGGACCGCGCAGCACCGCGTTCGGCCGGTACGGAGGCGGGTCCTCGACGAGCCGCGGGTTGTCGAGCCGCGCGGCCAGCTGGGACAGCGCGAGCTGGGCCTCCAGGCGGGCCAGTGGGGCGCCGAAGCAGCTGTGGATGCCGCTGCCGAAGCCGAGGTGCTGGATGTCCTGGCGGTCCGGGTCGAAGCGGTCGGGGTCGGTGAACCGCTCCGGATCCCGGTTGCCCGCGGCCAGGACGAGCCAGATCCGCGAGCCCTTCGGAATGGTCACCCCGCGCACCTCGATGTCCGCGATGCAGGTGCGCTGCGGTACGAGCTGCACCGGCGGCTCGTAGCGCAGCAGCTCCTCCACGATCCGCACCGACAGACCCGGGTCGTGGCGCAGCCGCTCCAGGACCTCCGGGTGCCGCAGCAGCGTGAGCATGCCGTTGGTGATCAGGTTGACGGTCGTCTCGTGCCCGGCGATGAGCAGCAGCACCGCCGTGCTCAGCACCTCCATCGTCGTCATGGCTCCGTCGGGGCCACTGCTGTGCACCAGGTCGGAGAGCATGTCGTCACGGGGCTCCTTGACGCGCTGCTCCACCAGCCCGTTCAGGTACATGCCCAGCTGCAGCCGGGCCTCCTGCGCGGTCCGCTGGGACTCCGCGGCCGTACGGCTGTCGGGGTCCAGGCCCGCGACGATCGGGTCGACCCAGGCCCGGAAGCGGGGCTCGTCCTCGCGCGGCACCCCGAGGACCCGGCAGATCGCGGTGACCGGGAAGGGGTAGGCGATCTGGTCGACGAGGTCGAACTCCCGCGCCTCCCCGACCCCGTCGATCAGACCGGTGACGATCTCCTCCAGCTGGCCCCGCATGTCGTCGATCCGGTGCGGCCGGTGCGGGGGGCCGAAGGAGCCGTTGGCGATCCTGCGGAGCCGGTCGTGCTCCGGCGGGTCGAGCCGGATGAAGCTCGGCGGCAGGCCCGTCGCCTCCGGCCCGGACAGGTCGTCGTGCCCGCCGACGGTCACGTTGGACTCGTCGGAGCTGATCCGCGGATCGTGCAGCAGCGCCTCGATGTCGTGGTAGGAGCTGATGATGTACGGGCCGTCGTCCTCCTCGTGCAGCACCGGCGTCTTGCGGAGTTCCTCGTACACGGGGTACGGGTTGGCGCGGTTCGCGAAATCGGTGATCTGGCGCAACATCGAGGTCTGCGTCGTCATGGCAGGTCCTTGCAGCGTCGGGGCCGGGGCACGGTCAGTGGCGGGCGGGGTGGAAGACCAGCTGCTGGTCGGTCGGCGAGTAACCGCTGAGGGTCACCATCGGGCCGTGCGTCGGCAGCGCGGGGTCCGGGAAGTCGGCGTCGACCGGCACCCGGCCCTCGGGCCGCCGGTTCACGGTCGGGAAGTCCACCGGGAACGGCGCGCCCTTCTCGATCTGCCGCTGGTAGAACTCCAGCCACCGCGTGTCGTCGAAGCTCACCGCGGCGATCGTGCGGCCCTTGTAGCCGTACACCCCGACGAACCGGCGTTCGGCCAGCGAACCCTGCGTGATCATGATCTGCTCGCCCATCGGCGGTACCCCGACGGACTTGATGTTCACCCGGAACTGCGACGACCAGAAAGCCGGGACCCACAGGTGCGGCCGGCGCTCCGCGCTCGGGCTGATCATGTTGTGCGCGGCGGTCTCCGCCTGCGCGACCGCGTTGCCCCAGTGCTCCAGGGAGAGGAACTGGTAGCCGAACAGCGCGTGCGGGGACCTGGCGACGTCACCGGCGACGAAGACGTCGTCGGTGACGATGCCCCGGAAGTCGAAGGCACGGCAGCCCGCGTCGCAGGCGATGCCCCGGGGGCCCGCGCCGAGACCGGACCCGGTCAGCCAGCCGGTGTTGCGGGTCGCGCCGAGCGACACGATCACGATGTCCGCCTCGACCACGCTCTCGTCGGACAGGTGGACGGCGCGCACCCGGCCGGCCGAATCGCCCTCCAGCGCGGTGACCATGACCCCGGTGCGCAGGTCCACCCCGTTCTCGCGGTGCAGGTCGGCCGCGACCGCCCCGATCACCCCGCCCAGCGCGCCGACCAGCGGCGCGCCCGCGCGTTCCGCCACGGTGACGTCGATGCCGTGCTCCCGGCAGGCCGAGGCGATCTCCGAACCGGTGAACCCGGCACCGATCACGAACACCCGGCGCGGCCCCGCCTTCAGGCGCCGCAGCAGCGCTGCCGCGTCGTCCCGGGTGCGCAGGGTGAACACGCCCTCCAGGCGGGCCTCGTCCTCCTTGGGCCAGGGCCGGGCGCTCACTCCGGTCGCGATCAGCAGACGGTCGTACTCGACCTCGTCACCGTCGGCCAGCCGTACCCGCTTGGCCTCCAGGTCGAGCCCGGTCGCCGCCACCCCCAGCCGCCACTTCGCGTCGATCTCCCGGCGGCGGGGCAACTCGGTGTGGTTCGGGGACGCCTTGCCGAGCAGCACCGCCTTGGACAGCGGCGGCCGGTCGTACGGCTCGTACGGCTCGTCCCCGATCATGGTGAGTTCGCCGGTGAAGCCCTCGGCGCGCAGCGTCTCGGCGCCGCGCAGCCCGGCCAGCGAGGCGCCGACGATCACGATCCGGCCTTCGCGCCGGAGCCAGTCCAGGTAGTCAGCGGGCGCCATCGGAAGTCCCTCCCACGGCGCCGTCCAGACCGTCGGCGGTGATCGCCTGCACGGGGCAGGCGGCGACGGCACGGGCCACCCGCTCGCGCTGGTCCTCGTCGGCGTGCGGGCTGTAGACGAGGGATTCCTCGCCGTGCATGGTGAAGACGTCCGGGGCGAGGAACGCGCACTGCGCGTATCCCTGACATCTGTTGAGATCGACGACAAGGCGCATCATGGCTCCGCCCTTTTGGTGGCCGGGTGTCGTGCGTCCACCCGTCCGTGCTTTCAGTCTCGGACGGCGGTGAACTCCCCGCACGCCAGCATGGGAGCCCGCACCCGGCGCCGCGCGCCGGGGCGTTCCGAACGGGTGAGCGCTCAGGGCGCCGGGTCGGGGGCGGCGGCGGAGCGGCGGAAGCTCTCCATCAGGATGTACACGCTGAGCAGCAGCGACCAGGCCGGGAACACCAGCTCCGACCAGGGCACGCTCGCCGACACGAACAGCAGCACCAGCGCGGTCAGGAAGCCGAGCAGCGTCAGCCAGCGCGGCATGATGCCCAGCCGGTGCCCGATCACCGACGTGGAACAGACGAAGACGGCCGCCATCCGCATCGCGTACTCGATCATCAGCGTGTAGGCGAGGTGCTGGCCGAGGTCCCAGGTGGGCCTGGACGGTGAGGTGCCCGCCGGATGGGAGGTGGCGAGCAGGGCCGAGGCCACCGCGGCGGCGGAGAACATGGTGGCCGTGAAGACCACGGCGCTGCCGAAGTACACGGTGGCCACGAACCGGTCCTCCGCCTCGCCGACGTGCGAGCGGACGGCGCCGACGAACCACAGGAAGAAGATCCCGGCGAACGGCACCAGCAGCAGGGCCCACTTGACGGCGCTGCGCCGGCTGGGGTCCGGCGCCTGGTAGGAGACCGTGTCGGCGCCCTGGGGAATGCCGAGCCGGATCAGCACGATGGCGGCGGCGAGCAGCAGCGCGAACACGATCCCGGCCACGCCGGCGGCGCGCGGGGTCTGCAACGGCTCCCGCCGTGAGGTCGTGGAGGTCTGCATGCGCGGCTCGCTTCCTGTCCGGTGGCCCCCGGCACCAGAAAGCCCCCTGCCGGCGGCCACCGCCACCGGAGCACCCCCGAACGGCAGACCGCCGCGCCCCGGCGGCGACCGCCGCCGGGGCGCGGGCCGCCGCCGTCAGAGCCGCGACAGTTCGTCCACCAGGTCGTCCAGTCCCAGCGAGCCCTGGGACAGGGCCGCCATGTGCCAGGCCTTGAGGTCGAAGGCGTCACCGCTGCGCTCGCGGGCCTGCTCCCGGCCCGTCAGCCAGGCCCGCTCGCCCAGCTTGTAGCCGATGGCCTGCCCCGGCATGGACAGGTAGCGGGTCAGCTCGCTCTCCACGAAGTCCGCCGGACGGCTGCTGTGCGCGCCGAAGAACTCCTGCGCCAGCTCGGGCGTCCAGCGCTCGCCGGGGTGGAACGGGGAGTCGTCCGGGATCGCCAGCTCCAGGTGCATGCCGATGTCGATGATGACGCGGGCGGCGCGCATCATCTGCGCGTCCAGGTAGCCGAGCCGGCGCTCCGGGTCGGTGAGGAAGCCCAGTTCGTCCATGAGCCGCTCCGCGTACAGCGCCCAGCCCTCGGCGTTGGCACTGACCATGCCCACGCTGGCCTGGTAGCGGGAGAGGTCCCCGGCGACGTGCTTCCACTGGGCCAGCTGGAGGTGGTGACCGGGCACGCCCTCGTGGTACCAGGTCGACACCAGGTCGTAGACCGGGAACCGGGTCTGGCCCATCGTCGGCAGCCAGGTGCAGCCGGGGCGCGAGAAGTCGTCCGACGGCGGGGTGTAGTACGGCGCCGCCGCGCTTCCCGGAGGAGCGATCCTCGACTCGACGCGGCGGACCCGCTCGGCCAGGTCGAAGTGGGTGCCGTCCAGTTCGTCCATGGCCTCGTCCATCACGGACTGAAGCCAGCCGCGGACCTCGTCGACGCCCTCGACGTGGGTGCCCTGCTCGTCCAGGTGCGCCAGCGCCACCCACGGCGTGGCCGCGCCGGGCAGGATCTTCTCGGCTTCGGTCCGCATCTCGGCGAGCAGCCGGTGGTACTCGGACCAGCCGTACGCGTACGCCTCGTCCAGGTCGAGGTCGGTGCCGTTGAAGTAGCGCACCCAGCGGGCGTACCGCTCGCGGCCCACCACGTCCGGGGCGCCCTCGATTGCCGGCGCGTACACGTCCCGCATCCAGTCGTGCAGCGCCAGCACGGCCGCGTCGGCCGAACGGGCCGCCTCGTCCAGGCCGCCCCGCAGCGTCTCGGGACCGGAGGCGGCGAACTGCTGGAACCAGCCGCGGCCGTCGCCCGTGCCGGCCCATTCGTCGAGCTGCCCCACGAAGGTGGCGGTGGCACGCGGACCCGCGTGCAGCTTCCGCTCCAGGCCGAGTTCCAGGGACTGCCGGTAGCCCTCCAGCGCGGCCGGCACGGCGCGCAGCCGCTCGGCGACGGCCGCCCAGTCCTCCTCGGTGGCCGTGGGGGTCACGGTGAACACCTGGCGCACCGCGTGCGCGGCCGAGCTGAGGTTGCTGACCGACCGCAGGCTCTCGTCCGCCTCGTGCACGGCGAGGGAGGCGGTCAGCCGCTCGCGCAGCAGACGTGCGCAGCGACGCTCGATGTCACTGTCCGCGCCGGGCTGCCGCTCGGCCTCGTCGAGCCGGGCGAGCGTGTCCCGCTGGAGCCGGGCGAGCGCCTCGCCACCGGCCGGCGAGGTGTCGGGGAGCCGGCTCGAACTCTCTTTGACGCCGAGGAACGTACCGGTGATCGGATCGAGGGCGATGAGCTCGTCGACGAAGGTGTCGGCGACCTGACGGGGCAGCGGGCTCTTGGTCTGTGACATGCGGTCCATCCTCGTACGACGGGCCGCCGCCCGTCACGGGGTTTGAGCCGAGGGCGTAGGCGGGAGCAGCGGCCCGCACTCCCACTGCTGGAAGATCAGCCGGGTCTCCACCCGGGCCACCTCGCGCTGGGACGTGAACTCGTCGAGGACCAGCCGCTGAAGATCTGTCATGTCGGACACCGCGACGTGCACCAGGTAGTCGTCGGGGCCGGTCAGATGGAACACCGTCCGCGACTCCGGCAGCGCCCTGATCCGCTCCACGAACGGCCCCACCAACTCCCGCCGGTGCGGCCGCACCTGCACCGACAGCAGCGCCTCCAGGCCGCGCCCGAGCTTGGCGGGGTCCAGCTCCAGCCGGTGTCCGAGGATCACTCCCGAGCGGCGCAGGCGGGTCACCCGGTCCAGGCAGGTCGACGGCGCCACGCCGACCCGGGCGGCGAGATCGCGGTAGGTGGTCCGGGCGTCGTTCTGCAGCAGCCGAAGCAGCTGCAGATCGACCGGATCCAGTACGACAGATTCGGCCATACGGCGAACGTAACACGGTGTTCGTCTCCGGTATCCCGCTCGATGTTCACCCTTCGGGCATGGACTCGACGAGCACCCACGACGACTCAGTGAGCGCCCACGACGACCCGGTGCACCTCCGCGACGGTGCCGCGCCGCGGTCCGGCGCCCCGCGCGCCCTGGCCACCGAAGCCGTGCACGCCGGCCGCGACGACCTCGCCCGGCAAGGCCTGCACGCCCCGCCGATCGACCTGTCCACCACCTATCCGTCCTACGACAGCCGTGCCGAGGCCGCCCGCATCGACGCCTTCGCCACCGACGGCGCCGACCCGGCGGGACCGCCGGTCTACGGGCGGCTCGGCAACCCCACGGTCGCCCGTTTCGAGACCGCCCTGGCCCGCCTGGAGGGCACCGAGTCGGCCGTGGCCTTCGCCAGCGGCATGGCGGCGCTGAGCGCCGTGCTGCTCGCCCGCACCGCGGCCGGCCTGCGCCACGTCGTCGCCGTACGGCCCCTGTACGGATGCAGCGACCACCTCCTCACCGCCGGTCTGCTGGGCACCGAGGTCACCTGGACCGACCCGGCCGGCATCACCGACGCGCTGCGCCCGGACACCGGTCTCGTGCTGGTCGAGTCCCCGGCCAACCCGACGCTGGCCGAACTCGACCTGCGGGCCGTCGCCCACGCCTGCGGCACGGTTCCGCTGCTCGCCGACAACACCTTCGCCACGCCGGTGCTCCAGCGCCCCGCCGAGCACGGCGCCCGGCTGGTGCTGCACAGCGCCACCAAGTACCTCGGCGGCCACGGCGACGTCCTCGCCGGTGTGGTCGCCTGCGACGAGGAGTTCGCCGGGCAGCTCAGGAAGATACGTTTCGCTACCGGCGGTGTGCTGCATCCGCTGGCCGGCTACCTGCTGCTGCGCGGACTGTCCACGCTGCCGGTACGGGTCCGGGCCGCCTCCGCCACCGCCGCGGAACTCGCCCGCCGGCTCGCCGCCGACCCGCGCGTCTCCCGCGTCCGCTACCCGCGGCTGGGCGGCGCGATGATCGCCTTCGAGGTGCACGGCGACCCGCACGAGGTCGTCTCCCGGGTGGACCTGGTCACTCCGGCCGTCAGCCTCGGCAGCGTCGACACCCTCATCCAGCACCCGGCGTCCATCAGCCACCGCATCGTCGACGCCGACGACCGCCGGGGCGCCGGAGTGAGCGACAGGCTGCTGCGCCTGTCGGTGGGCCTGGAGGACGTCGAGGACCTCTGGTCCGACCTGGACCGGGCGCTGGGCCGGGCCCGCCGGGGGTACGGGGCCGGGCCCGCTTGAGGCAGGGGACCGCGGCGAGGCGCGGCCCCGCCGCGCGGGTGCGGCCGGTCGCGCGCACCCGCGACGGCGGTACGGCCCGGAGCCCTACGGCGCTTCGGTCCTGCCCGGCTCGCCCGTGCCGGACAGCCGCCCCATGGCCGTCACGGCGTTGCCCGGCTGCGCCGCCAGCCGGGCCGTGACGACCAGCGTCCCCTCCTCGATCTGGTAGTCCAGCGGCAGGTCCAGTCCCCGCATGGCCGCCACCATCGCGGTGTTGGACGCCTGCGTCACCGCGTACACGCTCTCGCAGCCCGCCTCGGCGGCCATGCCCACCAGCCTGCGCAGCAGTTCGCCGCCGATGCCGCGCCGCTGCCAGTCGTCCTCGACGAGCAGCGCTACCTCCGTCTCGTCCCCGTCCCACAGCAGGTGCCCGAGGCCGACGATCCGGCCCGAGGCGGTCTGCACGGCCAGCGTCCGGCCGAAGCGCGGGCTGAGCAGGTGGTTCAGGTAGCGGTCCGCGTCCCCGACCGGGCCGTGGTAGCGCAGCCCCAGGGTCCGTGCGGAGCAGCGCTCGTGCATGGCCTTCGCGGCCTCCACGTCACTGGTGTCGGCCCGGCGCACGGTGATCTCCCGGCCCTCGGGCAGGGTGAGCACGTCGTGACCGTGCGGGACGCGCGGCCCGAGCCGGGCGTCAAGTTCCACGAGCGCTCGGGCCCGCGCGAACTCGGTCGGGGTGAACGGCAGATAGGGCCGCTCCACGGTGATCACTCCACCCTCCGGTGCGCGCAGCCGCATCACCGTGTCCTCCAGCACCCCTTCGACGGGAACCGCCTCGGGGCGCCGGGCCCCGCCGACCGGATGGGCGGGGAGCGAGCGGATCGTGCACCGTCCCAACAACTGCCGGAGGGCCAGCGGAAGTTCCGCCGCGTCCAGGGCGGTCCGGGTCGCCAGGCCCAGCACCCTGGTCGGGGCGTCCACGAGGTCGTGCGCGTCGGCCCGCTCGATCCAGGTGTCCCGGCCCCCGGCCAGCGCCACCGCCCGGGTGATCTCGCCGGCCGTCAGCGGTCCCGGGGCCCGCAGCAGGAACTCGTCGACCGTGCCGTCGCCCAGCGGATGCGTCTGCAGGTTCAGGATGTCGACCGCGTGCTCGGCGAGCGCCGCGCACAGCACCGCCAGCGATCCGGGTTCGTCCCGCACCGTCGTGCGCAGCCGCCACAGCGTGCTGTCCGCCTCCTCGACCGCCGGAGCCTGCGGACCGGGCCCGGCCTGTCGCGTCGTGGGGACCGCGGGCCGGGCGCCGGTATCGCTCCGGTGCACCGGGGGTGCGTGACCCGGTCGCCTGGCCCACCACACGTGGAAGCCGGCCGTCGCCGCCAGCACCAGGGCCGAGATCACCAGCAGCGCCGGGCCGTCGGGACCGTGCCCGACCAGGTTGGCCACCCCGTCCGCGACCGCGACGGCCGTGAACAGGGCGGCGAGTTCGACGACGTCCCGTCGCCAGTGGTGCACGGGGCGTCCGTCCCGTGTGCGCCTCACGTCAGACATGTCTCGATTCATGCATCCACTGTGAAGGAAGGGTGTTGCGTGATCACGAACGCTCTGTGACCGATGGGTAAAGCGTGCTTATGTTGTTTTTGCGACGAATTTTACTGTTGGCGAGTCCTGGAAATGACCGATTCTGATCCCCGTCAGGCGACCGCCTCCATGTCCAGAGCGTCACGCAGCCGACGGGCCCGGACCGCCAGACGGGACGGACCGCGCCGCGCCGCGGCCCGCGACAGATGCGGCACGGCGCCGCGCGCGCCGCACCGCTCGGCGCACCCCGCGGCCACCGGGAGCGGCTCCCCGAGCCGGCGGGCCGTGCCCGGTGTGCCCGCGGCCGGCGGATCGGCGAGCAGCACGGGAAGGGTGTGCCGGAGCATCTCCCATATCGTCGTGTTGGCGCCGGTGGCCGCCGCAGTCCGCGCGGACTCGGCCAGCCGCAGCGGCTTCACCGCTCCGCGCCGGACCAACCGCTTCGGTCCCGGCAGGCAGACCGCGCCCGGTACCGGGCGGGTCGTCGGCCGCAGCCCGCGGCCGGCCGGCACCACCCAGCGGGGCCCGGCCGAACCCCGGCGGCCGGTGCCGGCGCGGGGCAGCGAGCGCAGGAACCGCACCGCCTCGGCCGCGGGCAGCTCGGCCCGCAGGCCGACGCCGGCCGCTATGACCCGCGCCTCCGCGAAGCCGCGCAGCCGGCGGTCCGGCAGCGGCACCTTCTTCTCCACCACCGGGCCTTCGAGCGTGGTCACCGCAAGCTCCTCGGGCCCGACCCGCAGATGCAGCGGATCGTCGCTGCCGAGCCGCGAAAGCGCCTCCCGCAGCGGGTTGTTGACGTCGACGCTCGTCGTGCCGTGTCCGACCTCGCCGCCGTCCAGCCCCGCACCGAGCACGTCCAGCCGGGCGTACACCCCGCCGCGGCCCGAGAAGGACTCGAAGCGCAGCCGGTCGCCGTTGCCCGTCACCACCGGGTCCAGCGAGGCGCGCAGCCGCGGCTGGTAATACCGCGCGGCGGCGACGTCGGCCACCGCGAGCAGCCCGGCGGCCGCCACCTGAGACGAGGTCAGGAAGCCCGCGAAGAACCGCGGATGGTCCTCGACCCCGGCCGGTGTCGCACCCCGGGACGTCTCCCGTCCCAGATGGCGTCCACCTGGGGTGGAGCGAAGCACGGAGGGTTGGCGAGAGGCCACGGCCTGTGAAGATCGCGTCATGGAAAAACCGTAGAGGCGACCACTGACAATCCGCTCCGAGCTGCGGGATCACCGCGTTCTCGCGGGAGTTCGGACCCCGCGGGAGCTGGTGCGCGGCGGGCGGCAGGGCCGTGCGCCGGGGGATGACGCCGGTGCACGGCCCTGGGCAAAGCGTACGGGAGCCACCGGCCGATCGGGCCCGGCCGCGAGGTCCGTCTGGGTGCGCACGGCGCCGTCGTACTCACGCGGACGGACCGTCAGCTCGCCGCTGCCGCTGCCGCTGCCGCTGCCGCTGCCGCTGCCGCTGCCGCTGCCGCTGCCGCCGTCGGTGTCGACCTCACCGACGAACTGGTGGCCCTCGACGGGGGAGACGTTCGAGGCGGTCGGGGGAACCGGAAGCGAACTACGGCGTGGCCCCGCGAGGTCACCCGGCGTGCCCGTCGACCGCCTCCGCCATCGCCCGGACCCCTTCCCGGATCCGCGCCGGCGACAGGTGCGCGTACCCCAGCACCAGCCGTACGACGGAGTCGTCGGCCCGCGTGCGCGTGCACGCGCCCAGTCCGCGCACCGCGACCCCGGCCGCCGCCATCCGGGCCAGGAACCGGCTCTCCGGCCCGCAGGACGCGGGCAGTTCGGCGATCGCGTGCAGGCCCGCCGCGATCCCCGACACACGCGCGTGCGGGAGGTGTTGGGCCAGCGCGTCCACCAGGACGTCCCGGCGTTCCCGGTAGGCGCGCTGGCAGCGGCGCAGCTGGCGGTCGTAGTCGCCCCGCTCCAGGAACCGGGCGAACACCGCCTGGTCGAGCGAGGGATGCCCCAGGTCCATGGTCCGCTTGCGCTCGACGACCTCGTCCGCCAGGTGCTCCGGCACCAGCAGCCAGCCGAGGCGCAGCCCGGGGGCGAGGGACTTGCTGACCGAGCCCATGTACGCGACGCGTTCCGGGTCCAGGCCCTGGAGCGCGCCGACCGGGGCGCGGTCGTAGCGGAAGTCGCCGTCGTAGTCGTCCTCCAGCAGCAGGCCGTCCGCCGCACGGGCCCAGTCAAGCAGCCGGGTCCGGCGGTGCGCGGAGTAGGCGATGCCGGTCGGGTACTGGTGGGCGGGTGTCGTCGTCACGGCGCGCACCCCGGAGTCGCGCAACGGGCCCGGAGCCAGGCCCTCGGCGTCCAGGGGCAGCGGCACCGTGCGCAGCCCCGCCGCCGCGTACTGGCCCTCGTGCTGCGGACTGCCGGGGTCCTCCACCCCGATCTCGCGCTCCCCGCGCGCGTACAGCACGTGTCCCAGCAGCGTCGTCGCCTGCGCCACCCCGGAGACGACCACGATCCGCTCCGGGTCGGCGACCACGCCGCGGCGGCGGGCCAGCAGTTCGGCGAGGGCCGAGCGCAGCCGGGGCAGCCCGCGCGGATCCGGGTAGCCGAGGTCGCGGTGCGGGAGGTCCGCCAGCACCTCGCGCTGCGCGGCGGCCCACGCGGTGCGCGGGAACAGGGCCAGATCCGGTGAGCCCGGCACGAAGTCCACCCGCGCGCCCGGCGGCCGCGGCGCCAGGTCGCGCGCGCGTGCCGGTGCCGACCGTACGGCGCCGCCCACCCAGGTGCCCGCGCCCCGGCCGCTGCGCAGGTAGCCCTCCGCCGTCAGCTGCTCGTACGCCTCGGTGACCAGACCGCGCGACACCCCGAGATCCTTGGCCAGCTCGCGGCTCGGCGGCAGCCGGGTGCCGGGCCCGAGCCGTCCCGCACGGATCGCCTCGCGCAGGGCCGCCTGGAGGAAGCGGCCGCGCGCGCGTGCCGGTGCCGACGCGGCCGGCAGCAGCAACTCCCAGGCGGCGGAGCCCGGCAGGCCGTCCGGATTGGTCCCCGATGACGTCATGGAAGTGGACCTTAATCCGGGCCGCCCGGATTCCTAACGTCGTCCTCATGAACGTCACCACCACGCGCGGCGCCCTCCTGACGGCGTTCGCCTACGTGCTCGTCGGAGCCTCCTTCACCGCCAACAGCGTGCTGGGCCGCTACCCGTACGCGGGCGGCCAGTTCCTGCGCTACGGGCTGGCCTGTCTGCTGCTGGTGCCGTTCGTCGGCCCGCGCGCGGCGGCCCGGCTGCGCGGACTGGGGGCGCGCGGGTGGCTGCGGCTGGCGCTGCTCGCCGCCGTCGGGATGGTGGGCTTCAACCTGGCGGTCCTCGCCGCCGAACGGACCGCGGAACCGGCCGTACCCGGCGTCTTCGTGGGCTGCGCGCCGGTGGTGGTCGCGGTCCTGGTCCCGCTCCTGGAGCGGCGGGCACCGCGGCGGCGGGCTCTCCAGGGGGCGCTGCTGGTCGCCGTCGGCGCCTTCGCCGTCCAGGGCTGGGGGCGGACGGACCTGGGCGGGATCGCCTGCTCGGCGTGCGCGCTGGCCGGTGAGGTCGGGTTCGCGGTGCTCGCGGGGCCGGTGCTGAGGCCGCTCGGACCGCGCCTGCTGACCGCCGCCGTGTGCGCGGTCGCGGCGGTCGAGGCGGCGGTGGCCGCCGCCTTGCTCGACGGCGGGGCGTGGCTGCGCCGGCCCGACGCCACGGAGGCCGCCGCACTGGTGTGGCAGGCCGCGGTCGTCACCGTGATCGGTTTCGTCTGCTGGTACATGGGCGTGCAGCGCATCGGCACCGAGCGCGCGACGCTCCTCACCGGCCTCGTCCCGCTCACCGCCGTCGCCACCGCCCCGCTCGTCGGAACGGGCGGCTACGGCCCCGCGCAGGCCGTGGGCGGCGCGCTGGTCGGCGCGGGGGTCGCCGTGGGCTCAGGGGCACTGCCCCGCCTCGGCCGCCGCCGCGGGGGCACCGTCACCGCGGCGCGTCGGGCGACGGGGGTCGCGGTGCGGCCCGGCGCGAGCCCGGTGTCCGGGGCCGCCGCCGGAACCTCCGCGGCCGGGCGGCGGCGGGGCTCAGCGGCTGCCGTCGAGGATGACCCGCGCGACCAGGGCCGGATCGTCGTTCATCGGGCAGTGGCCGCAGCCGGGCAGCCGGACCAGGCGGGCCTTGGGGATGATCTGCTTGGCCCGCACGCCCTGACGGCGCACCAGCAGCATGTCCCGGGTGCCCCAGCCGACGGTGACCGGCAGGCCCGGCACGTCGTCGGTGAACTGGACGGCGGTGCCCGCCCGCAGGGTCTCGGCGAACCCGGTGGCCCGCGCGAGCGCGAGCGTCTCGGCGACCACGGCCTCGGGTGAACGGCGACCCGGGCGGGCGTAGATGGTGCTGGTCAGGGCCGTCCGTCCGGCGGCCGTCCGGGACAGCCGCTCGACCAGCGGGAGCGGCAGCCGCTCCGCGATGCGCCGCATGGCGATGAGCACACCGAAGGCGTAACGCCGTTCGGCCTGGGTCCAGAATCCGGCGGGGGACAGGGCGGTGACGGACCGTACGAGCTTCTCGCGGCCCAGTTCCAGGGCCAGCAGCCCGCCGAGCGAGTTGCCGGCCACGTGGGGCCGGTCCAGCTCCAGCGCCTCGAAGACGGCCGCGAGCACGGTGTTGGTGGTGGGCAGGTCGTAGGTGAGGCCCGCCGGCAGGCCGGGGGAGGCGCCGAATCCGGGCAGGTCCACGGCGATCACGTCCCGCTCCGTCGCGAGGATGTCGACCACCGGGTCCCACGCCTGTCGGTGATGCCCTATGCCGTGGATCAGGACCAGCGGCTCGCCTCGGCCCACGCGCGCGTAGGAGACGGTCACGTCCCGACGGCCCTGCGCGGCCGGGACTTCGACGGAGACGGTGGCGGACATGGGGGCTCCTCGTCTGTGACATCGGCTGACGCCGTAGACAGCTTGTCAGCAATTGCTACTGACGGGTAGTCCTCGGGGGCGGCGTGTCGCGGGCGGGCCGGAAGGCGGCGGACGCGGGCGCGCGCGTGCGCCGGGTGCGGCGGCCGTCCGGGATCATTCTGGGACGGGCCCCCGGCGGGCGGGGCGATTCCGCCCGGACGCGCGAGAGCGTGTCGCCGGGCGGGCGTGAGCGTGCAGCCGGGCGCGGGGGAACGGGCCGCCCGGACGCGGGGGAACGTTTCTCTGGACGTGCGGGAACGTTTCGCCGCTTGCGCGGGAACGTTTCCTCGGACGCGCGGGAACGGGCGGGCGGAGCCCCGGCGGCAGGCGCGGACCCCGACGGACGGCTGCCCCTCGCACCCCTTCCGCCCCCGTGGTCCCACGCGTCCCGCCGTGCTGCGGGAGCTTTGCCGTCATGTCACGAAAACGCACCCGTGCGAACGCCTCGTGAACGCTGCGTGGCACCGCTTTCTATGGAGTGCCCACAGGTTCGAGGATTGGTCTTGACCAAGGGTGTGCGCCGCCTTATGGTCGCAGATAAGTACAACAACCTTTAATAAACAAGGGCGCTAAAACGCCGCCGGACCACGGCGATTGCGGAGGACAGGGTGGGGACCACGCAGCTGGAATCGGTGCCGGAACCGAAGTACTGGCATCTCAGGACCGTGCTCAGTGAGGCACTTGACTCGGAGTTCTCGGTCGGCGAGATCCTGCCCAACGAGCGCGACCTCGCCGCCCGCTTCGGCGTGGCCCGCGCCACCCTCCGACAGGCCCTCGAACAGCTCGAACTGGAGGGGCGTCTGCAGCGCCGCCGCGGCGTCGGTACGACGGTGGCGCCCCCGCGCGTCGGCGTGGCCGTCGGCAACGACCAGCACGCCTGGCCCGGCGCCCCGGACGACGCCTGGCAGCCGGTCGACTGCGTCCTCGCGGTGCCGCCCGCCGGTGTCGCCGCCGCCCTGGAGACCGGCGCGGAGGAGCCCGTGCACATCGTGCGTCGCTCCCGCGTCTCCCACGGCCAGCCCGTCGCCGCCGAACTGCTCCACATCCCGGCGTCCTCGGTCCCCGACCTGACGGCGATCGACGCGCCGTCCGGCTCGGCACGCGCGCGTGCGGTGCTGCGCGAGCTGCAGCACCTGAAGCTGGAGGGCCGGGACAGCGCGGTCGAGCTGGGCTCGGCCCGCGCCGACGACGCCAAGGAGCTGGACCGCCTTCCGGGCGCCCCGGTCCTCGTCGTCACCACCCGCTTCCTCGCAGGCGGCCGCACCGCCGCGCTCTCCGTCGCCACGTACCGCGCCGACACCTGCCGGCTGACCTTCGGCGACTCCGGCAGTGTGGAGATCCACCACGGACCCGAGCGGCAGGCCTCCTAGCCACCACGCAGCGACGCGACGCGCCCCGGACTCCTCCGGGGCGCGTCGCGTCGTCCGCGGGGCCGCTCAGCGGCGCGCGGTGACCGTCCCGTCCACCGCGAACAGTTGCTCCTCCACGTGGTCGAGGGCGAGCCGCAGCGCGCCGGTCGCCACCGCCGCCTCGCCGAGCATGGACAGGGCGACCCGCGGCGGGCGCAGACAGTAGCGGGCGAGTTCGCGGCGCAGCGGCTCCAGGACGCCGTCGAGTCCCGCCGCCCAGCCGCCTATCACCACCAGCTCCGGATCGAGGGCGAGGACCAGCGCGGCCACGTCGTGGACCAGCCGCTGGATGAACCGCTCCTCCGCCGCCCGGGCCCGCGCGTCCCCCTTCCTGGCCAGCGCGAACACCTCGGCCACCGCCTGTTCGTCCAGCGGATGCAGCGGCTCGTCGGTGGTGGACAGCAGCGTCTCCGGGGTCACCTCGCGGCCCAGCAGGTGCAGCGCGCCGATCTCGCCGGCCGCCCCGCCGTAGCCCCGGTGCAGCCGTCCGCCGATCAGCGAACCGGCGCCCGGACTGAGCCCGGCCATCACCATCACCATGTCGTCGGAGTCGGTCGCGGCGCCCTTCCAGTGCTCGGCCACGGCCGCCGCGTTGGCGTCGTTCTCCACCAGCACCGGGCACTTGAAGGACCGGCTGAGCCGCTCGCCGAGTCGCAGTCCCGTCCACTCGGGCAGCGCCGTGCCCAGCCGCACCCGGCCGTCGGCCTCGACGATGCCCGGCGTGCCGACCCCGACGGCCCGCAGCGAACTGCGCGCCACCCCGGCCCGCCGCAGCAGCTCGGCGACCGCGGTGCGCAGTCGCTCCAGCCGCTCGTCCGCGTCGGCCGTCTCGTCCACGTCCTTGGCCTGCGCGCCCAGCACCCTGCCGTCCAGGTCGGACAGCAGCGCGGCGACGCGGTGCGGACCGATCTCCAGGCCCAGCAGGTGCCCGGCCTCGGCCCGGAACCGGAACCGCCGCGCGGGCCGCCCCTGCCGCCGGGTGGCCCCCTCCTCGGCCGCCTTCTCGATGACCAGACCGGCCTCGATGAGCCCCTCGACGACCCCCTCGACGGTCGGCCGGGACAGCCCGGTCACCCGCGTGATCTCCGTCAGGGTCGCGCAGTCCGTGGCACGCAACGCGTGCAGCACCACGGCCGAATTGATCCTCCGCAGCAGCGACGGATCACCGCCGGTCAGCCCCGCCAACGTCCGTCCTCCCAGCTAGCCGTGCGTGTTGGCCGGATCGTACTTCGGTAACGACGACCCCGGCGAGTGCCCGGCGCAGCGGATCTGCGGAGGATGTGCGATCAAAGTGCGATCGGCGTGACCTGACGAACCGGGACCCGTGCGCCGTGATCGCCGACGAGGTGCCGTTCGTGGGGCCCCGGAGAGGTGAGCGACGGCCGGGGGAGAAGGCGCGCCGGAGGGCAGCCGGGCGGCCGGACGGCTGCCCGGAGGTCAGTCCTCGGAGCGGTGCTCCGCGGCCTCTCGCAGCCGTCCGAACTCCTCGGCCATCGTCGCCGCCGTCCAGTGCGCGTTGAGTCCGCTGGGGTTGGGCAGCACCCACACCCTGGTGTCCCCGATCAGCCGCTCCTGCGGCCCCACCCGGGCCGTGCGGTCGCCGAACGCGGCCCGGTAGGCGGTGACGCCCACCACCGCCAGCCACCTCGGCCGGGTCCGCGTCACCTTCGCCGTCAGCAGCCGGCCGCCCTCGGTGTACTCCGCGGCCGTCAGCTCGTCGGCGCGCGCGGTGGCCCGCGCCACCACGTTCGTGATGCCCAGCCCGTACGACAGCAGCTCACCCTGCTCCGCGGGCCTGAGCAGCCTCGGGGTGAACCCGGACAGGTGCAGCACCGGCCAGAAGCGGTTGCCGGGACGGGCGAAGTGGTGGCCCGTGGCCGCCGTCATCAGGCCGGGGTTGATGCCGCAGAACAGGACGTGCAGGCCGTCCGCGATCACGTCGGGTACGAGACGGTCGCGGGCGGCCTCCAGTTCCGCCGCCGAGAAGCGGGTCAGAGGATCGCCCCGGGGGCGTACGCGGCGGCCTCGGGGTGCTGCTTGAGGATCTCCTCGATCCGGCCGGCGACGACCGCGACCTGGTCGGCGGCCGCGCCCGTGAAGGAGAGCTTGTCGGCCATCAGGGCCGCGAGCTGGGCACGGTCGAGCGGCAGCCGCTCGTCGGCGGCCAGCTTGTCGAGCAGGTCGTTGCGTTCGGCGCCCTGCTCGCGCATGGCCAGGGCGGTGGCGACGGCGTTCTCCTTGATCGCCTCGTGCGCGACCTCCCGGCCGACGCCCGCCCGCACCGCGCCCATCAGCACCTTGGTGGTGGCGAGGAAGGGGAGGTAGCGGTCCAGTTCGCGCGCGACGACGGCGGGGAAGGCGCCGAACTCGTCGAGGACCGTCAGGAACGTCTCCAGCAGGCCGTCGAGCGCGAAGAACGCGTCGGGCAGCGCGACTCGGCGCACCACCGAGCAGGACACGTCGCCCTCGTTCCACTGGTCGCCCGCCAGCTCGCCGGTCATCGACGCGTAGCCGCGCAGGACGACCATCAGGCCGTTGACGCGCTCGCAGGACCGCGTGTTCATCTTGTGCGGCATCGCCGAGGAGCCGACCTGGCCCGGCTTGAAGCCCTCGGTGACCAGCTCGTGCCCGGCCATCAGCCGGATCGTCTTGGCCAGCGACGACGGCGCCGCCGCCAGCTGCACCAGCGCGGTCACGACCTCGTAGTCCAACGAGCGCGGGTAGACCTGGCCGACCGACGTGAACGCCTGCGAGAAGCCCAGGTGCCCGGCGATCCGGTCCTCCAGCTCGGCCAGCTTCGCCGCGTCCCCGCCCAGCAGGTCCAGCATGTCCTGGGCGGTGCCGACCGGGCCCTTGATGCCGCGCAGCGGGTAGCGGGCCAGCAGTTCCTCGACGCGGCCGTACGCCACCAGCAGCTCGTCGGCGGCGGTCGCGAAACGCTTGCCGAGGGTGGTGGCCTGCGCGGCCACGTTGTGCGAGCGTCCGGCCATGACCAGCTCCGCGTGCTCGCCGGCCAGCTTGCCGAGCCGCGCCAGGACCGCCACCGTGCGGTCGCGCACCAGCTCCAGCGAGAGCCGGATCTGCAACTGCTCGACGTTCTCCGTCAGGTCGCGGGAGGTCATGCCCTTGTGGACGTGCTCGTGCCCGGCGAGGTCGTTGAACTCCTCGATCCGCGCCTTCACGTCGTGCCGCGTGACCTTCTCGCGCTCGGCGATGGAGGCCAGGTCGACGGTGTCCAGGACCCGCTCGTAGTCGGCGATCGCCGCGTCCGGCACCTCGATCCCGAGGTCCTTCTGGGCCCGCAGCACGGCGAGCCAGAGCTGCCGCTCCAGCTTCACCTTCTGCTCGGGCGACCAGAGCGTGGCGAGCTGGGCGGAGGCGTAACGTCCGGCGAGGACGTTCGGGATGCGGGGCTTGGCGGGAGCGGCAGAAGTCACGTGTACGGATTCTACTGGCGATTCGTGCAGGCCAGCGCAGCAGGTCCGCTCGTGCGAAGCTACGAGAGCCGGGTCAGGGCTGCGGCAGGTCGGCCAGTTCCGCCAGTACGTGCGCGTGGCACAGCTCGGGCGCGCACCAGCAGGCCAGCGCCTTCCCGCGCAGCAGCGCGACCTGTTCCAGCAGTTCGGGGCGCTCCAGCAGGTACGCCCGGTACATCGCCATGACCTCGGCCCGGGTGCCGTCCCGTCTCTTCTTCGGGGTGTCGTAGGCGAAGGGGTTGGACAGCGGGTGGCGGGGCAGGTCCCAGCCGCCCAGGGTCCACCGGCGGCCGACGTACACGACGTCCGCCGGGGCGTCCTCCAGCCGGGGGCCGAACTCGTGGATCCGGCCCCGGACATTGATCACGCGTGTGGGCACGGGACCGACGCTACGCCTCGTACGGCAGCAGCTCCGGCCGCTTCGGCGCGCGGCCGTCGCCCGAGGAGCGGCCGGTCAGCCGGCGTCCTATCCACGGCAGCAGGTGCTGCCGGGTGAAGCGGACGTCCGCGGCCCGCCGCGCGGTCCAGCCGGGCGGCGGGGTGAGCGGCATCGGCGTACGCCACTCGGTGTCCTCGGGCTCGTGGCCGAGGGCCTGCCAGACCGCCTCGGCGACCCTGCGATGCCCCTCGGCCGTCAGGTGCAGCCGGTCCACGTCCCACATCCGCGGGTCGGCCAGCGAGGGGGCGCCGTACAGGTCGACGACGAGGGCGCCGTGCCGCTCGGCGAGCGCGTCGATGCAGGCGAACAGCTCCTCCATCCGCGGCCGGAACCGGTCCAGGACCGGGCCCTGGCGGCCTGGGCTGCGCATCAGCACGAGCTGTTCGCAGGCCGGCGCCAGCCGCTCCACGGCCTGTGTCAGCAGGTCCCGCACCCGGTCCATGTCGCACTTGGGGCGCAGCGTGTCGTTGAGGCCGCCGACCAGCGTGATCACGTCGGGCCGCATGGCCGCCGCCACGTCGACCTGCTCCTCGACGATCTGCCCGATCAGCTTCCCGCGCACCGCGAGGTTCGCGTACTGGAAGCCGGGGGTGCGGGCGGCCATCCGTCCGGCGAGGACGTCGGCCCAGCCCCGGTAGGAGCCGTCGGCCTTCAGGTCGGACATGCCCTCGGTGAACGAGTCGCCGATCGCGACCAGACTGGAGTGTGCGGGAAGCACAGGGTTCTTCTGCATGGCGACGGAAATGGTATCCCGAGGCGCATACCCGCCGGTCGGTCCCTCCCCCGGGAGCGGACCCGGCCCGGGGCCGGGTCCGCGGCCTAGGCGTGCTGCCCGAACAGCTCCCGCAGCACGTCCTCCATCGTGACGAGACCGGCCATCCGTCCGTCGTCGCCGAGGACGCCCGCGAGATGGGTGCGGCTGCCGCGCATCGCGGTCAGCACGTCGTCCAGCCGGGTGTCCTCGCGCACCCGTGCGATGGGCCGCATGTCCCGCAGCCGGAACGCCTCGTCGCGGGGCGAGGCGTCCAGCGCGTCCTTGATGTGCAGGTACCCGACGATCCGCCGCCCCTCGTCGACCACCGGGAACCGGGAGAACCCGGACTCGGCCGACAGCCGCTCCAGCTCCTCCGGGGTGACGCCCACGCGCGCGTAGACGACACGTTCCAGCGGTACGACCACGTCCCGCACCGGCCGCCGGCCCAGCTCCAGGGCGTCGCGCAGTCGCTCCTGCGCCCGGTCGTCGATCAGGCCGGCCTCGCTGGCGTCCTTGACGATCTCGGCCAGCTCGGTGTCCGTGAAGGTCGCCGAGACCTCGTCCTTGGTCTCCACGCGGAGCAGTCTGAGCAGCGTGTTGGCGAACGCGTTGACCGTGAAGATCACCGGACGCAGCGCCCGGGAGAGCGCGACCAGCGGCGGCCCGAGGAGCAGGGCGCTGCGCACCGGCTCGGCGAGCGCCACGTTCTTCGGCACCATCTCGCCGAGCAGCATGTGCAGATAGGTCGCCAGCGTCAGCGCGATCACGAAGGACACCACGTGGCCCGCGCTCGTGGGCACGCCGACCGCGTGGAAGACGGGCTCCAGCAGGTGCGCGATGGCCGGCTCGGCCACCACGCCCAGCACCAGCGTGCACAGGGTGATGCCGAGCTGGGCGGCGGCCAGCAGCGCCGACACGTGCTCCAGTCCCCACAGCACGCTCCTGGCCCGCCGGTCGCCCGCCTCGGCGTACGGCTCGATCTGGGAACGGCGCACCGAGATCAGCGCGAACTCGGCGCCCACGAAGAAGGCGTTGACGACCAGCGTCGCGAACCCGATCAGCAGTTGTAGACCGGTCACCGGTGCCCCTCCTGCTCCTGCTCGGCGGCGAGCGGCGCGTGCAGCAGCACCCGGGCCGCCCGCCGCCCCGACGCGTCCACCACGTCCAGCCGCCAGCCGGCGACCTCGACCCTGTCCCCGGTCTCGGGAATCCGCCCGAGCTCGGCGGCGACCAGGCCGGCCAGCGTCTCGTACGGCCCGTCGGGCACCCTCAGGCCGACGCGCGCGAGCTGGTCCATCCTGGCCGCGCCGTCCGCCGAGTAGAGCGCGCGGCCCTGGTCGTCGGCGCCCGCGGGGGCGAGGTCGGGCGTCTCGTGGGGGTCGTGCTCGTCACGGACCTCGCCGACGACCTCCTCGACGATGTCCTCCAGGGTGGCGACCCCGGCCGTACCGCCGTACTCGTCGATGACGACGGCCATGGTGCGCCGCCCGCCGAGACGGTCCAGGAGGCGGTCGACGGTGAGGGACTCGGGGACCAGCAGGGGCTCGCGCATCACCTGGGCGACCCGCACCCGGGACCGCTCCGCCACCGGCAGGGCCAGGATGTCCTTGATGTGGGCGGTGCCCACCACCGAGTCCAGGCTCTCCCGGTAGACCGGGAAGCGGGACAGTCCGGTGGCGCGGGTCGCGTTCGCCACGTCCTCGCAGGTGGCCCGGACCTCCAGGGCGACGACCTGGACGCGCGGGGTCATCACGTTCTCCGCGGTGAGATCGGCGAGGTTCAGGGTGCGCACGAACAGTTCGGCGGTGTCCGCCTCCAGCGAGCCCTCCTTGGCGGAGTGCCGGGCCAGCGCGGCCAGCTCCTGGGGGCCGCGCGCGGAGGCCAGCTCCTCGGCGGGCTCCACGCCGAACCGCCGCACCACCCGGTTCGCGGTGTTGTTGAGGTGCGTGATGAACGGGCGGAAGGCCGCGCTGAACCAGCGCTGGGCGTTGCCCACCCGTTTGGCGACGGGAAGCGGCGAGGAGATCGCCCAGTTCTTGGGCACCAGCTCGCCGACGACCATCAGGAACACCGTGGACAGCGCGGTGCCGATCACCAGCGCGAGCGAACTCGCCGCCGACCGTCCGATGCCCACCGCCTCCAGCGGACCGGCCAGCAGCTTGGCGATGGACGGCTCGGCGAGCATGCCGACCACCAGGTTGGTGACCGTGATGCCGAGCTGCGCGCCGGAGAGCTGGAACGTCAGCTGCCGTACGGCCTTCAGGGCGCCCGCCGCGCCCCGCTCGCCGCGGGCCGCGGCACGCTCCAGTTCGCCGCGTCCGACCGTGGTCAGCGAGAACTCGGCGGCGACGAAGGCACCGCAGGCGAGCGAGAGCAGGATCGCCACCAGCAGGAGGAGTACTTCGGTCATCGGGTCACCTCCGTCCCATGATCGGACAGGGGGGACGGCACCGCGCGGCATCGCGGGGAAACAGGACTGGGAGGCTCGCCCATGGGCGGACGCTCACACACCTTTCATCGAGGAACGGGACGACTCCTCAATAGTAAAGGACAGGCAAAGTAGGGTGGTGGTAAAGATCGCTAGAGCGGCTTGACCCAGCGCCGCCAGTGGTCCTGACGACGGTAGCCGGTGGCGGCCCAGGCGTGGTGGGCCTGTTCGTTGGCCTCCAGGACCATGGCGTCGACACGCCGCCCGCCGAGGGCGGCGAAGCGCTGCTCGGCGGCCCGCAGCAGGGCCGTGGCGACACCTTGCCTGCGGTGGCCCGGGTGCACGGCGAGCCGGTAGGCGGAGCAGCGCCAGCCGTCGAAGCCCGCGATGACGGTTCCGGCGAGCACACCGTCCCGCATGGCCAGGAGCAGGGCTTCCGGGTCCCGGGCGATGAGCCCGGCCACCCCGTCGTGGTCGTCGCTGACGCTCGTGCCCTCCGCGGCCTCGCGCCAGAACCGCAGCACGGCGTCGACGTCGCAGAGGGTGGCGCGGCGGATGTGGAGATCGCTCATGGCAGGAGCCAAGCAGCGGGCCGCCCGCCTGGCGAACGAGTTTCCCGCCCGGTGGACCGGGCGGGCCCGCGGACCGGGGCGGGTCCGCGGACCGGACGCGTGTGCCCTACGCCCAGCAGCCGTTGACCGTGGCGGCGAGGCCGTCGAGGGCGTCCTTGGTGGCGGCCGGGTCGGCGGGGGAGTCGTTCTCGATGAAGGAGAAGATCTTCCAGCGTCCGTCCGCGGCCTTCGTCAGTCCGCTCAGGGCGATCGCGCCGGTCAGGGTGCCCGTCTTGGCGCTCACCTTTCCGACGGCGCACTGGGAGTCGGCGGTGTCGAACCGGCCCCACTCGGGACCCAGCGTCGCACCCGCCTCGCCTGCCACGGGCAGCCCGTCCACGATGTACTTCAGCGTGGGGCCGTTGGCGGGGTCGTCGGCCACGTCGAGGATGTCGGCGATGGTCTGCGCCGGGATGCGGTCGGCGCGGGACAGGCCGCTGCCGTCGTGGATCTCCAGTCCGGCCGGCGACACGCCGTACTGGGCGAGGATCTGGCGCACCACCGCCGTGCCGTCCTCGAAGGTGGCCGGGCGCCCCGCGGCAAGCGCGGTCGCGCGCAGCAGGGTCTCGGCGATGTCGTTGTCGCTCACCTTGAGCATGTGCTCCACGATGGCCGACAGCGCTCCGGACCGGTGCTGTGCCAGCGTGGCGGCTCCGGTCCCGGCGGTGCCGCGGGCGACGCTCCCGCTGACGGTGACGCCGCGCTGGGCGAGGAGCTTCGCGAAGACCTGGCCGGCGTCCAGCGAGGTGTCCGTGACCTGGTGGCCGTCGACCACCAGCGCCCGGACCGGGGCGACGGAGTCGGGGTAGTAGCCGTCGTTCCAGCCGACGGCGAGGGTGGGCGCCGGGAAGAGGCTGTCGTCGACCCGCACCTTCACCGAGGTCACGTGCGCGCTCTTCAGGCTCGCGACGACCGTCTTGGCCAGCGCGTCGAGGTCGGCGGAGGTCAGGGTGCGGTCCGCGCCGCCGACCAGCGTCACGGTGCCGTTGCCGTAGAGGACCTTCGTGGTGAAGCGGTGGTCGGGGCCGAGGACCGTCAGCGCGGCGGTCGAGGTGGCCAGCTTGGCGTTGGACGCGGGCATCAGCGCCGTCGTCGCGCCATGGCCCCAGACGGCCGTCCTGGTCTCGGCGTCGATCACGACACCGCTCAGCGTGCCGCCCAGGCGGGTGTCCTGGACGCGGGTGTCGAGGTGGTCCGCGATCGTCTGCTCGGCGGGGTCGAGCACGGCGGGCGCGGCGAACGCGGACGTGGCGAAGAGGATCGTCCCGGCGACGGGAGCGGTCACCGCGACGGCGGCGGCACGCCGGAGCAGCGGAGCGACCGGTCTGCTCCTGCGGCGGCGTGCACTCGTGCGGTCGGCGGAGGGGGAGTTCGGCATGGGGGACCTCGGTGCGCGTGTGGGAGGTGGACGGTGCGGCGGATCCACGGCTCGGTGAAGGGCCAGTGGCGGCCGCAACTGAGGTTACCCATGCGCCTGTTGCGGCGTGCGGAACCTGGCCGAGCGACGACGGTGACGGATCGTCAGACTCCGTCGCCCGGCCAGGTTCCGCACCAAGGCCTCCAGGCACGGCTCCAGCACGGTCTGGTACGACAGTCGAGGACGAAGGCGCCAAGGCACCGCCGTTCGGTGGCCGCGGCCACCGCGGCCGGCGCCGGGAAGGGTGTCGGCATCCCCAGGTGGCCGGGGACGGGCGGCACGCCGTGGCCGAGGTCCTCGGCGCGCCGGCATTTCGCGCCCCGCTCGGCGCCCGACCCGGACGTGAGCGGGCCGAGGCCGAACCGGCACGCACGCGGCACGGAGCCTTCTCGGCGGCGGCCGGCCGGAGTCACTCGTGCGCGATGGCCGCGAGCACGTTCATCCGCGAGGCGCGCAGGGCCGGGAGCAGCGCCGCCACGATGCCCACCACCGCCGAGCCGATCACCACCGCGACGATCGTGCCCCACGGGATCGCCAGCGCCTTCATGCCCTGCAGCGCCAGCACCTGCTGGGTGCACACACCCCATACCAGGCCGAGCGCGAGCCCCAGCACCGCGCCGAACACCGCGATCACCACGGACTCCAGCCGGATCATCCGGCGCAGCTGCCGCCGGCCCAGCCCGATCGCGCGCAGCAGCCCGATCTCCCGGGTGCGCTCCACGACCGACAGCGCCAGGGTGTTGACCACGCCGAGCACGGCGATCACGATCGCGAGGCCCAGCAGCGCGTACACGAGGTAGAGCAGCACGGAGATCTGGTCGTGGACCAGTTTCTTGTAGTCGGCCTGGTCGCGGACCTGCACCTGCGGGAACGGCGCGAGGGTCTTCTCCAGGTTCGCGCGGAGCCGGTCCACGCTCGTGCCCGGCGCGTGGTTGACGTACAGCGAGGAGTCCTGGCCGCCCGGCACGTACTTCTGCACGGTGGCGATACCGAAGAACAGCCCGCCCTGGGTGCCGAATCCGCTGCCGCTGTCCTGGTCGGTGAGGGCGCCCACCGTCATCTCGGCTCTCTTGCCGCCCTGGAACTCGACGGGCAGCACGCTGCCGAGACGCACCCCGTGGTCCGCGGCGAAGGTGGCGTCCATGCCGATGCCGCCGTCGGCCAGCGCGGCCGCGGTGCCGCCGCCCTTGTAGGCGACGTGCGCGACCTCGTCGACCTGTGGGTCGTACCCGGCGGCGGTCGTGGTGACCCGCTTGCCGTCCGGCAGCCGCACCGCCACCGGCGCGAACCGCTGCCGTACCACGAGCCCGACGCCGTCGGTGCCGCGCACCTCGTCGGTGACCTGCTGGGTGAACGGCGCGAAGTTGCCGTTCTGGACGACGAAGTCGGCGCCCAGCGTCCTGTCGATCTGCTGGTCGAAGGACCTGGACATGGAGGCGCTGGCCACGGACATTCCGCCGACCAGGGCCAGACCCACCATGAGCGCGGCGGCGGTGGCGCCGGTACGGCGCGGGTTGCGCAGGGCGTTGCGCTGGCTCATCCGGCCGACCGGGCCGAAGAGCGCCGGGAAGGCCGCGCCCAGCACCCGGATCACCGGGCGCACCAGCAGCGGGCCTGCGACGACCGTCGCGAGCAACGTCAGCACCACGCCGAGGCCGAGGAACGAGGCGGCCGAGGCGGTCTTCGTCGCCGCCGCACAGCCCGCGAGGGCCGCCGCACCGAGCGCCCCGACGACCGCGCCCACGACCGCCCGTGTCCGCAGCGGCCTGCCCACTCCGGCGATCTCGGCGTCCGCGAGCGCCGCCATCGGCGACACCGTGGCCGCGCGCCGGGCGGGCAGATAGGCGGCCACGAAGGTGACCCCGACGCCCACCACGTAGGCGGCGACGGGTGTGCCCCACCCGACCACCATCTCGGTGGTCCTGAGGTTCATCCCGAACGCGCTCATCAGCTTGATCAGCCCGAGCGCCAGCCCGATACCGGCGCCCAGCCCGAGCGTCGATCCGACCAGCCCGAGCAGCACCGCCTCGGTGAGCACGGACCGCCGCACCTGACGGCGGTCGGCGCCCAGCGCCCGCAACAGACCCAGTTCGCGGGTGCGTTGGGCGATCAGCATCGAGAACGTGTTCACTATCAGGAACACGCCCACGAGCGTGGCGATGCCGGCGAACCCGAGCATCACGTACTTGATGACGTCGAGGAAGCCGCCGAGATCCGCGGCGGAGGACTTCGCCTGCTCGTCGGCGGTCTTCAGGTCGTAGGTCCCGGTGCCGATCGCCGCGCCGATCCGCCGCTTCAACACGGCGTTCGTTACACCTGGCGCGGCGTCCACCGAGATGCTGGTGGCCCGGTCGGCGGAGCCGAGGAGTTCCTTCGCGGCCACCGCCGGGTCGAGATAGACCAGGGCCGCGCCCGGGTTGGTGGTGGTGAAGGTGGCGATGCCGACGACCTCGACCTGGAAGGTGCCGGGCTGGGCCTGCACGGTGAGCGTGTCGCCGACGCGCACGTGCTTCTTTCCCGCGGTGTCCGCGTCGAGCAGCGCCTGACCGGCGCCGTGCGGGGCGTGCCCCGAGGTGAGCTTCACGGGACTGCGGTGGGTGCGGTACCAGTCCGTGGCGATGGTCGGGGCGCCGGTGGTCGGGCCGACCGACTTGTTGTGGCGGTCGACCACCACGACGTTCTGCACGGACACGTCCGCGTGGCTGCCCGCGACCCCGTCGACCTTCGCGACCGCGTCTCCGAGCGCGGCCGGCACGGTCTGTACGGCGCCGGTCGGCACCGACGACTTGAGGTCCTGCTTCGGCTCCACCGTCACGTCGGCGGAGGTGGAGGCGAACAGCCGGTCGAAGGTGCGGGTGACGGTGTCGGAGAAGATCAGGCTGCCCGCGACGAACGCCACGGACAGGACGATGGCCAGCGCGGACAGCAGCAGCCGTCCCTTATGGGCCAGGAAGCTCCGCAGGGTTGCCCTGAGCACCGGGTCAGTCCTCCTCGGGCCCCGCGGCCCCGTCGTCCTCGTCGGGATCCGGGGCCTGGGGTCCGCCGGGGAAGCGGCGCATGCGTTCCAGCACGGCCTCCGCCGTCGGCCCCTCCATCCGGTCCACCATCCGGCCGTCCGCGAGGAAGAGCACCAGGTCGGAGCGGGCGGCGGCGCCCGGGTCGTGGGTCACCATGACGACCGTCTGGCCGAGCCGGTCCACCGCCTCCCGCAGGAAGTCCAACACCTCCAGGCCGGCCCGCGAGTCCAGGTTGCCGGTGGGTTCGTCGGCGAAGATCAGCTCCGGCCGGGAGGCCAGGGCCCGCGCGCAGGCCACCCGTTGCTGCTGCCCGCCGGACAGCTGCGCGGGCCGGTGCCTGAGCCGGTCCCGCAGCCCCAGCGTGTCGATGACCTCGTCGAGCCACTTCGTGTCGGGCTTCCTGCCCGCGATGTCCATGGGCAGGGTGATGTTCTCGGCCGCGTTCAGCGTCGGGATCAGGTTGAACGACTGGAACATGAACCCGATCCGGTCCCGGCGCAGCCGCGTCAGCTCGCGCTCCCGCAACCCCGTTATCTCGGTGCCGCCGAGCCAGACCTGGCCGGCCGACACCGTGTCCAGACCGGCCAGACAGTGCATCAGCGTGGACTTGCCGGAGCCGGAGGGGCCCATGACCGCGGTGAACCGGCCGCGTGCGATGTCCACGTCCACCGAGTCCAGTGCGAGCACGGCCGTCTCACCCGACCCGTACGCCTTGGTCAGCCCCCGGGCCCGGGCGGCTGTCCCCTCGGCGGCCGGTGCCTGAGCAGCAGGTGTGGCCAAGACTGCCTCCTCGCTCGCGCGGGCTGTTCGTCGGCGTCGAGCGTAGTGTGACCCCGCGCACAGGCGGTATCACTTTTCGATTCCGATGCGCGCTTGCCGCTGCTAGCGCAACCGCGCTAGCGTCAAGGTATGGCGAAGACCCAGCTGAACGTGCGCGTGGACGAGGGCACCGCCAGAGCGGCCCGTGAACGCGCCCTCGCGCGCGGCATGAGCGTCAACCGCTACATAGAGGAACTGGTCATGCAGGACACAGGTGAGGCGGGCCGCACGTTCGTCGAGGCCGCCGCCGACTTCATGAAGCAGTACGAGTCCGTCTTCGCGGAGGAGTTCGGCGAGGCACCGGGCCCCGACCCGTCTGACAAGACCGAAGGCCTTCACTGATCCCTTGAGCGACCTGACCATCGACCTCGCCTGGCTCCTCATGCTCGCCGAACAGAAGACCCCGGGTGACCCCCAGGTCACCGACTGGGGTGCGCTGATCGCGGCCGTCGCCAGGCACCGGGCCGAGATATTCGACATCCCCGTCTACGACACCCCGCAGGCCCGCGCCGCCGCCCTGCTGCAACTCCTCATCCACATCCCGGCGCTGGAGCGCTCCAACGCCCTCTTCGCGTCCTCGGTCGCCTACGCCTACCTGGTCGCCAGCGGCCTCAAGATCGCCACCTCGCCCGAACAGGTCCGTGACCTGGCCCGGTTGGTGAAGTCCGGCGAGGCCACCGTGTCCGACATCGCGGAGGAACTGCGCGGCTGGAGTCTGTGAACGGCACCGACTTCAGGCCCCGGCCACCCCACGCACGAAACCCACCCCACAAACGCCTCCCCACAGCAGCGTCCGCCCACCGCCCCCCCCCAAGGGGCGCGGGGAACTGCGCAACCAGCCCAGACGGCTCCGCAGCCGACCGACAACCGCCCCCCCCGGACGACCGCCCCCCGCGGCCGGCGCTCGGCGCTCAGCGCGCCTCGCGCATCCGGAACGCCTCCGCATCCCAGCCACCGTCCAGCCGCGCCGACAGCCATCCCGGCGCCGCCGATCGGAACTCCGCGGGCGCCAGCGCCCCCGCCCCGGCGGGCAGCGCGCCGAGCAGCGGCGCACCCGCGACCTCCGGCAGGTCGGTGACGTTGCAACGCGACGCCAGATCCGGGGACTCGGGCCAGCTTCCGATCACCACACCCAGCAACTCCAGCTCGCGAGCGCGCAGCTCACGCGCCGTCAGCTCGGTGGTGTTGAGCGTGCCGAGCCCGGCCGACGCCACCACCAGCACCGGCGCGTTCAGCAACCGCGCCGCGTCCGCGAGCGTCCCGCCCGCCGCGTCGAACCGCACGAGCAGCCCGCCGGCCCCCTCGACCAGCACCAGTTCGTGCTCGCCGGCCAGCTTGACCGCGGCCTGGGCCACCTCGTGCGGGCTCACCGGCGCCATACCGGCCCGCCGCGCCGCCGTACCGGGCGCCAAAGGCTCCGGGAAACGGGCGAGTTCGGCCGTCGTCACCGCGCCCGCGAGCCGCGCGACCTCGTCGGCGTCACCGCGTTCGTCCGGTCGTACACCGGTCTGCGCGGCCTTCAGGACCGCCACCGAACGCCCCGCCGCGAGCGCCGCGGCGGCGACGGCGGCGGTGGTGACCGTCTTGCCGACCTCGGTGCCCGTCCCGGTGATGATCAGGATCGGCATGCTCATCCCTCCTGCGCGGCGGCGCACACCGCGCGCGCGATCCGTGCCAGGTCCGCGTCGCCCGTGACGTACGGCGGCATCGTGTAGACCAGGTCGCGGAACGGCCGCAGCCACACGCCCTCGCGTACGGCGGCGGCCGTGGCCGCCTTCATGTCCACCTCGTGGTCGAGCTGGACGACCCCGATGGCGCCGAGCACCCGGACGTCCCGGACACCGGGGATCTCCCGGGCGGGCGCCAGGCCGTCCCGCAGTCCCGACTCGATCCGCTTGACCTCCGCCCGCCAGTCCCGGCCGAGCAGCAGCCCGAGGGAGGCACAGGCCACGGCGGCGGCCAGCGGGTTGCCCATGAACGTGGGGCCGTGGGCCAGCACCGGCACCTCGCCCCGCGAGATGCCGTCGGCCACCCGGGACGTGCACAGGGTCGCCGCCATCGTCAGGTAACCACCGGTCAGCGCCTTGCCCACGCACATCACGTCCGGGGTGACGGCCGCGTGGTCCGCCGCGAACAGCGCTCCCGTGCGGCCGAACCCGGTCGCGATCTCGTCGAACACCAGCAGCACGTCGTGCGCGTCGCAGGCCTCGCGCAGCACCCGCAGGTACGTGGGGGAGTGGAACCGCATCCCGCCCGCGCCCTGCACCACCGGCTCCACGATCACCGCGGCCAGTTCGTCCGCGTGCCGCTCGATCAGGGAGCGGAGCCGGTCGGCGTACGAGGCGTCGTACTCGGCCGGGGGCGCGTCCGCGAAGACCTGGCCGGGCAGCAGCCCGGACCAGAGCTCGTGCATCCCGCCCTCGGGGTCGCACACCGACATCGGCTGCCAGGTGTCGCCGTGGTAGCCGCCGCGCCAGGTCAGCAGGCGCTGCTTCGCGGGGCGGCCGAGGGAACGCCAGTACTGCAGGCACATCTTGACCGCGACCTCGACCGACACCGACCCGGAGTCGGCGAGGAAGACGTGTTCGAGCCCCTCCGGCGACAAGTCGACAAGGAGCTTCGACAGGCGTACCGCCGGCTCGTGCGTGAGCCCGCCGAACATCACGTGGCTCATCCGGCCGAGCTGGTCGCGCGCGGCCTCGTTGAGCACCGGATGGTTGTAGCCGTGGATCGCCGACCACCAGGACGACATGCCGTCGACCAACTCGCCCGAGCCGTCCGCGAGCCGCAGCCGGACCCCGCTCGCCGACTCCACGACGAGCGGTTCGGCCCGGCCCGGCATCGGTCCGTACGGATGCCAGACGTGCCGTCGGTCCAGCTCCAGCAGCTCGGGGACGCTCAGGTCAGGCATTGGGCGCGAGATCCGTTCCGGCGCCCCTGCGGCGGACGGCGACCAGGTCGGTGCGCGGCTCGTTGGCGAGCGAGGTGGCTTCCGCGAGCGCGGCCGCCTCCTCGTGGGAGCCGCAGACCCCCGACCCGCAGCCGGCCTCCCCGTGCGACCCGCAGCCGGCCTCCGCGTGCGACCCGCAGCCTCCGGCCGCGACGTCGGCCCGGTGCTGCGGCAGCGTCACCTCGTCGGCGCCCTCGACCACGAACCCGGCGTCCGCGATCATCTCCAGGTCCGCCTGACCGGCCTGCCCCTCGGTGGTGAGGTAGTCGCCGAGGAAGATCGAGTTGGCCAGGTTCAGCGCCAGCGGCTGCATGGTGCGCAGGTGGACCTCTCGGCCGCCCGCGATCCGCACCTCGACGTCCGGGCAGACGAACCGCACCATCGCCAGGATCCGCAGACAGCGCTGGGGGGTGAGGTTCCACTCCTTGGCCAGCGGGGTGCCCTCGACCGGGATCAGGAAATTGACCGGCACCGAGTCCGGGTCCAGCTCGCGCAGCGAGAAGACCACGTCCACCAGGTCCTCGTCGGTTTCACCCATACCGGCGATCAGACCGGAGCAGGCCGACAGACCGGCCGCGTGCGCCTTGGTGACCGTGTCCACCCGATCGGCGTACGTGTGCGTGGTCGTGATGTCCCCGTACGTCCCCTCGGACGTGTTGAGGTTGTGGTTGTAGGCGTCCGCGCCCGCCGCGCGCAGCCGCTCGGCCTGGCCGTCGGAGAGCAGCCCGAGGCAGGCGCACACCTCGACGCCTTCGTTCTGCTCCTTGATGGCCTTGATGGTGCCGGCGACCCGGTCGACGTCCCGGTCCGTCGGGCCGCGTCCGCTCGCCACCAGGCAGACCCGCTTGGCGCCGCCGGCCAGGCCGGCGGCGGCCGCCTTGGAGGCCTCGTCGGGCTTGAGCCAGCTGTACTTGAGGATCCCGGTCGAGGACCCGAGGCGCTGCGAGCAGTAGGAGCAGTCCTCAGGACACAGACCGGACTTGAGGTTGACCAGGTAGTTGAGTTTCACGCGCCGGCCGAACCAGTGCCGGCGCACCTTGCCGGCCGCGGCCACCACATCGAGCACGTCGTCGTCGGAGGTCGCCAGTACGGCGAGTGCTTCCTCGCGGGTCGGCAGCTCGCGCCGAAGCCCCTTGTCCACCAGCGTGTTCAGCAGGTCCATGAGAGCCGATCCTGTACTACGGGGCCGCTCCTGGCCAAGGAGAGTTTGCACAACCCTGTCAGTTCGACGTGTGGGATATGCAACAGGACCACCCCCGTACACAGGGTCCACAGAGAGCATGGAAGACCAGGTCAGAGACCCGAATCCGGATCCCGTCGCCCGTTTGGCGAGAGCCGTGTGCGACACGCACAGGCCAGTGGATCAGTATGGAGGATTCCTACAACACCCCCGAGTAGGCTGATCACCCAAGCGCCGTGCGTGACGGGGTGCGGGCTTGTTCTTGGAGCTCTCGGCATCCCCCACCGTGCGGCCGTAGGGGACCGCGAGGCGCACGACCAGATCTCGAGCGAACGGCGGACGCACGCGGAACTCGCGCTCGTAGTTCGCTGATTGTCCGCGTGCGGACGCGTTCTGGGCGACGAAACGGATGCCGGCCCCGATGATGGTGATCAGTGCTGCCAGTACGCCGAGTACGGGCGCGGCGGGCGGGAAGACGACGGCCAGGATGCCGAGGACCGCTGCCGCGAGGGCGTAGGTCACCGAGCCGTAGGAGCCGATCCGTTAGGTCCAGCGCTTGTTCGCCACGATGGTGATCGCGACCCCGCCGATTCCGGTTCCCCAGTTGGGGCCCCGGTACTTGGCGTGGACGCGGCCCCTGCGGGCGTTGCCGTATTCGTCGCTGTCGAACGCCACCGGTGCCTTGCTGGTGTCCAGCACGCTCCGCGGCGTGCCTCGTGCGGTCGCGCCGCAGCAGCCGCTGACTCGCGGGGCGCCGCCTGGGCGTGCGGCCGGTCCGCGTGAGGGACGATCACGATCCCTTACGAAGGGCGTGATACAGCCTCTGACCTGGACGATTTCCCTGCTGGACATAACCGGCTGTGGGTATTGCCACACAGTGGTGGCTGATGGTCCCGCTAGGGTCTGTTCACTGCCCACAAAATCACCGGAGGAGCCATGGCGTTCGGCTGGATCGACGAACAGGCGGAACTGCGCCGCCGCGCCGGACTGGTTCGGACCCTGCGCCCCCGCCCCGCCGACTCCCCGCTGCTGGACCTGGCGAGCAACGACTACCTGGGCCTCGCCCACCACCCCGAGGTGACCGAGGGCGCGGCGGTCGCGGCCCGGACCTGGGGCGGCGGCTCCACCGGCTCCCGGCTGGTCACCGGCACCACCGAACTCCACACCGAGCTGGAGCGCGAGCTGGCCGATTTCTGCGGGTTCGAGGCGGCCCTGGTCTTCTCCTCCGGCTACGCCGCCAACCTCGCCGCCGTCACCACCCTCGGCCCGCACGGCTCCCTGATCGTCTCCGATGCCCTCAACCACGCCTCCCTGATCGACGGTTGCCGGCTGGCCCGGGGTACCACCCAGGTCGTCGGGCACGCGGCCCCGGACGCCGTCCGCAAGGCGCTCGGGACGCACGAGGGGCCCGCGGTCGTCGTCTGCGACACGGTGTTCTCGGTGGACGGCGACGCGGCGCCGCTGGCCGCGCTGGCCGAGGCGTGCCGGGAACGCGGTGCCGGGCTGCTCGTGGACGACGCGCACGGGCTGGGCGTGCTCGGGGACGGCGGGCGGGGCGCGCCGCAGGCGGCCGGGCTCGCCGGCGCCGACGACGTGGTGGTCACGGTGACCCTGTCCAAGTCGCTCGGCAGCCAGGGCGGGGCCGTGCTCGGCCCGGCACGGGTCGTCGACCACCTGGTGAACGCGGCCCGGACCTTCATCTTCGACACCGGTCTTGCACCGGCCGCGGCGGGCGCGGCGCTGGCGGCGCTGCGGTTGCTGCGCCGGGAGCCCGAACGCGCGGAGCGGGCCCGTGCCGTCGCCGCCGAACTGCACGCACGGCTGACCGCCGCGGGTCTGGAAGCGGTGCGTCCGGACGCCGCGGTGGTCTCCGTGCGGGCCCCGTCCCCGGAGGGGGCCGTGCGGTGGGCGGCCGCCTGCCGTGCGGCAGGCCTGGCCGTGGGCTGTTTCCGCCCGCCGTCCGTGCCGGACGGCGTGTCGCGGCTCAGGCTGACCGCCCGTGCGGACCTCTCCGGGGCCGAGATCGAACGCGCTGTACAGGTGATCGGTGAGACACGACCATGAGTCGGCGTGACACGGCCGGGTCCTGACCGAATGCGGATACGGAGTCGGTCACGTACCGATCAGCAGGTGAGCGCCGACACGAAACCCGCCCAGCTCCCGGGGGAGAAGAGCAGCGCGGGTCCTGCCGGGTCCTTGGAGTCGCGCACGGCGAGCAGTCCGGTCAGCCGACCGGAGTGCGGCCGTGCCGTCTCCACGCAGTTGTTCGCTCCGGTGCTGTAGCTGCTGCGCAGCCACCGCAGTCCGTGCAGATCAGTACTTGAAGGTACGTTCCGAGGCAGTGCATTCATGGTGCCTCCTTACGCGCCGTCACCTATCCCGGCGATGTAATCCAACGAGTCCTCGGGCGAAAGGGCGTGGATCTGAAGGGTGTTGAAGGCCTCCGTGTAGGTCTGGAGGTCTTCTTTCCGTTCGAGGTAGAGGCTACTCGTCAACTGGTCGAGAACAACAACATCCAGATCAGAAGTGCTCGGAAATGAGAAGATTACGAAAGGCCCGGTGATGCCGACATGGGCTCCGGCCGAGAATGGCAGCACCTGCAGCCGTACCTGGGGCAACCGGGCCGCCTCCAGCAGCCGTTCCAGCTGCCGCGCCATCACGCCCGGGCCGCCGACCTCCCGGCGCAGCACCGCCTCGTCGAGGACCGCGCTCAGCTCCAGCGGCGGACGGTTGCGCAGCACGTCCTGCCTGGCCAGCCGCACTTCCACGAGGGCGTCCAGCGCCTCGTCGTCGAGCCCGTCCACGGCCGCCCTGGTCACGGCGCGCGCGTACTCGGGGGTCTGCAGCAGCCCCGGCACGACCGAGGTCTCCAGCGTGCGCATCGCGCCGGCCTGTGACTCCAGACTGATGAAATCCCGGTAGGTGGGCGGCAGTACGCCGCGATAGGCATGCCACCAGTGGTGCCGCCCCGCAGTGTCCTCCGACCCCGCCAACACCAGCAGTAACTCGCGCAGTTGCCCCTCGACCACGCCGTAGGCGTCCAGGAGTAACCGCACATCGGCCGGTTTCACACCGCTGGCGCCGGTCTCGATCCGGCTCACTTTCGACTGGTGCCAGCCCACCAGACGGGCGGCCTCGCCGCTCGTGAGGCCGGCACCGGTGCGCAGCGAGCGCAACTCGGCGCCCAGTTTCCGGCGGCGCACCGCGGGACCGTTCTGCATGGGCTACTCCCTACTCCTTCCAGACCGCCCGAATACGCTCTGGGGTCGCAGAGTTCACCGCATCGAGCGACAGATATATGCATATCTTGGTGGATCGCTCCCCTGACCGTCCTGGCAATGGCAGTCTGGCGAAGAAGCACCAGTCCGGGACCGTACTCGAACCATCCGCACCGTGTCGGACCACGGTCCCGTGGGAAAGGGACGACGTCGCCATGGCAGACCACCTGGAAGCATCCATCACTCTGCCGAGCGATCCCGCCTCGGTGTCCGTGGCCCGCTCCTACGCGCTGGGCACTCTCGCGGAGTGGGGTCTGCCGCCGGGTACGGAGACCGCGGACACCATCCGCCTCATCGTCTCCGAACTGGCCACCAACGCGGTCCAGCACACCCTCGGGCAGTCCCCGACCTTCACGGTGGACCTCGTCCTCGACCGGGACGAACACCTGCGCATCGGCGTCACCGACAGCCACCCGCGGTTCCCGAAGAGACTCCCGGCCGCGGTCCAGCAGGACAACGGGCGCGGCATGGTGATCATCCGCTGGCTCACCGCGGAGTGCGGCGGCAAGCTCCGGGTGCGCCCCACCCGGGAAGGCGGCAAGACCGTCTTCATCGAGCTGCCCTGGGCGGTCCCGGCCGGTACGGTCACCGCGGCCGGCCAACAGGAACCGTAGCCCCGAGTTCCCGCCGGCCGGCCGCCGCCCGGTTCAGCTGACCCGGCCGTACCAGACGCTGCGCGTCCAGATCTTCTGCAGCTTCACCACGTCCCCGGTCTTCGGGGCGTGCCAGATCCGTCCCTTCCCGGCGTAGATGCCGACGTGGTACACGCTGGAACCCGAATGGAAGAAGACCAGGTCTCCGGCCCTGCGGCTGCCGGCCGAGACGTGACGGGTCTTGTTGTACTGCTGGGCCGCCGTTCGCGGGAGCTTCTTGCCCGCCTTCTTGAACGAGTACAGCGTCAGCCCTGAGCAGTCGAACCGGTTCGGTCCGGTGGCACCCCAGCTGTAGGGCGAGCCCTTCTTCGAGGCCGCGACCTGAAGAGCCCTGGTCGCTATCGTGGCGGCCGAGGCGTCCGCAGCGACGCCCGGGATCACGATGGAGCCGCCCACGGCGGCAATGGTGAGCGCCGAGGCCGTGCCGGCCCGCGCCATCAGCGACGGGACACGATTGAGCGCAGTCATGCGCAACCCTTCGTCAGCCGCCTGTGAAGGATGACCTGTCGGATTCGGGCTGGCGAAGTTGCCCGGCCGTGTCGCCACGGCTTCACCCCTAGGGCTGCGCGGCCCGGTCGATGGTGCGACCGTGCCGGCGACCCGTCGTGCTCGGGTCCTCCACTCCTGCCGATCCACTTCCGTCGACCGGTCATCCGGGCGGCGGCAGGACTCGGCGTCCGCACGGATCGCCCCGCCGCTGTGGCGGGGGCTTGTCGTCAGACAGGGATCTTCACTTACGCGTGTCCGAAAATCCCAACGGAATCGGGGATTTGTGGGGTTACTCACCACCCACCCGTTCGGGTGGACAGGGGTGTGTTCGAATAGCAGCCAACTGCCGTACGTAGCCCCGGACCTGCGCCGAAGCCCTCCGCGTGCCCCTGAGTGCGCGCATCTTGAGCGGGCTCGGCGGTCAGGTAAAACCACGCCACACTCGGCCGAACAGCCGTAACCCCACTGGGTCGTTTCAACTCCGGCCCCACCGGCGGGTGGACGCGTCGCACCGGACGACGGCGGGTCTCACCGTACGCAGTCGGGCGGGAGTGCGACGCGCGCGGTCCGGCGCTCGCCGTCGAGCACCCGCAGGGCCCGTGCGAGCGTGTCCCCATGGAGCTCCGTCTCGCCCCGCCGGTGCATCAGGGCGAGGGCGTCGCGCAGCTCGGCCGCCGCGCGCACCAGCGCCTGCGCGGCGCGCAGCCCGCGGTAGGTGTCCTCGTTCTGCGCCGGGTTGATACGGCCCAGCAGGTCGACCACGGCCAGGTAACGGTCGATCAGCTCGCCCTCGGCGCGGGTCAGCGCGGGCAGCGGCGGCAGCTCGGGCGGCAGCATCGCCCGCTCACCCCGCGTCCTGGCCGGGCGAGCGCCTGCGGCCCGGCACGATCCGGTCCACCAGCCCGTACGCCAGCGCCTCCTGGGCGTCCAGTACCAGATCCCGCTCCAGATCCCGGCGCACCCGGTCCGGTGTCCTTCCGGTGTGCCGGACGAGCATCTCCTCCAGGAGCGCGCGCGTCCGCTCCAACTCCGCCGCCTGGATGACGAGATCACTCGGCCGGCCCTGCACCGGCTCCGGCAGCGACGGCTGCTGGAGCACGACGCGCGCGCCCGGCAGCGCCAACCGCTTGCCCGGGGTGCCGGCCGCGAGCAGCACCGCGGCGGAGGCCCCGGCCTGTCCCAGGCAGATCGTCTCCACGTCGCAGGTGACGTACCGGAGGGTGTCGTAGATCGCGGTCATCGCGCTGAACGAGCCGCCGGGAGAGTTGATGTACAGCGAGATGTCCCGGTCCGGGGCCGCGTGTTCCAGGTACATGAACTGCGCCGCCACGTCGTTGGCCGAGATCTCGTCGACGGGCGTGCCGAGGAGGACGATCCGTTCCTCCAGCAGCTTGGCGTACGGGTCCAGGGTGCGCTGCCCGGCGCCGGTGCGTTCGGTGAACTCGGGCAGGACGTGGCGGGCGGACGGTCGGGTCATGACGTACCCCTCCTCGCGGCTGAGCTGTCTCAGCATCCGAAGTCTCGATGAGAAACGTACAGGATGTACAGAACTCTGAAAGGGGGCCGGACCGGGATTCCGCTGAAGCCGAACAAGATGTGGTGTCGGAGGTCCGCCGTAAGCTGAGGGCATGTCCTACGAGATTCCGGTGACGCAAGCCAGGGCCGAGCTCGCCGACCTGATCAACCGGGTGGTGTACGGCGGTGAGCGCGTGGTCGTGACGCGGCACGGCAAGCCCTTGGTCGCGCTCGTCTCCGCCGCCGACCTCGAACGCCTCGACGGGCTGTCGGAAGCCGCCGACGACCAGGTCGCCAGCGCGGTCTCCACGGTCGGCGAGGCCGCCGCCGTACGCCCGGGGCGGGGCAGCTTCGGCATCACGGCCGAGCACCGGGGCGCCGCCGGATCCTGAACCCCCGTCATGCCACCGGCCCTCCTCCGGACCCTCCGCGGAGGGTCGACGCCTGTGCGCCCGGCGCCCGGCGCGGCCCCCGGTCACCCGTACGGGCCTGAAGGGGGCGGTGGGAAGCGGCAGGACCCGTTCGGCGCAGACCGCGCCGTGCGCCGGTACGCGCCCCCATGCGCCGGTCATCGGATGATCAAGGTCCGGTTAACGTCCTCGAAACTCCGGCAAACTAGCCTGCCGATCCACGCCACCAGGGGTTTTCCTGTCCGGATCGGCTCCGCCCGATCTGTCGCGGTGGCTGCGGCAACCGGACCCCGCACGGTCCGGAGCGAGGACTGTGAGGTGGGACGTGCAACTGACCCCGCACGAACAAGAGAGGCTGCTGATCCACGTGGCGGCCGACGTGGCCGAGAAGCGCCGGGCCCGCGGACTGCGGCTGAACCACCCCGAGACGATCGCTCTCATCACGTCGCACATCCTCGAAGGCGCACGGGACGGCCGTACCGTCGCCGAACTCATGGCGTCCGGACGCAAGCTCCTCACCAGGGACGACGTCATGGAGGGCATCCCCGAGATGATCCACGACGTCCAGGTCGAGGCGACCTTCCCGGACGGCACGAAGCTGGTCACCGTCCACGACCCGATCGTCTGAGGGGGCCGCCGATGATCCCCGGAGAGATCCTCTTCGCCGAGGAACCCGTCGTGTACAACGAGGGCCGTGACGTCACCCGGATGACCGTCCTCAACACCGCCGACCGGCCCGTCCAGGTGGGCTCCCACTACCACTTCGCGGAGGCCAACCCCGGACTGGAGTTCGACCGGGGCGCCGCGCGCGGGAAGCGGCTGAACATCGCCGCGGGGACCGCGGTCCGCTTCGAGCCCGGCATCCCCGTCGACGTCGGACTGGTCCCCCTCGCCGGGGCCCGGGTCGTTCCCGGGCTGCGCGGGGAGACCGGAGGTGCCCTCGATGCCTGAGATCTCCCGCGCCGCCTACGCCGACCTGTTCGGACCGACCACCGGCGACCGGATCCGGCTCGCCGACACCGACCTGCTCGTGGAGATCGAGGAGGACCGCTGCGGAGGGCCCGGGCTCGCCGGCGACGAGGCCGTCTTCGGCGGCGGCAAGGTCATCCGCGAGTCCATGGGCCAGTCGCGCGCCACCCGGGCGGAGGGCACCCCCGACACGATCGTCACCGGAGCGGTGATCATCGACCACTGGGGCGTCGTCAAGGCCGACGTCGGCATCCGCGACGGCCGGATCACCGGCATCGGCAAGGCGGGCAACCCCGACACCATGGACGGGGTCCACCCGGAGCTGGTGATAGGCCCCGAGACGGAGGTCATCGCCGGCAACGGACGGATCCTGACCGCCGGCGGCATCGACGCGCACGTCCATTTCATCTGCCCGCAGATCGCCGACGAGGCGCTGGCCGCGGGAATCACCACGCTCGTCGGCGGCGGCACCGGACCGGCCGAAGGGTCCAAGGCCACCACCGTGACCCCGGGACCGTGGCACCTCGCGCGGATGCTGGAGGCGATGGAGCAGTACCCGCTCAACATCGGCTTCCTCGGCAAGGGCAACACCGTCTCGCACGAGGCGATGCTCTCCCAGATCCGCGGCGGGGCCCTCGGGCTGAAGCTGCACGAGGACTGGGGATCCACCCCGGCCGTCATCGACGCGGCCCTCACCGTCGCCGACCGCACCGGCATCCAGGTGGCCATCCACACCGACACGCTGAACGAGGCCGGGTTCGTCGGCGACACCCTCGCGGCCATCGGCGGACGCGGCATCCACGCGTACCACACCGAGGGCGCCGGGGGCGGGCACGCACCGGACATCATGACGGTCGTCTCCGAGCCGCACGTCCTGCCCAGCTCGACGAATCCGACCCGGCCGTACACCGTGAACACCGCCGAGGAACACCTCGACATGCTGATGGTGTGCCACCACCTGAATCCGGCGGTCCCGGAGGACCTGGCGTTCGCCGAGTCCCGGATCCGGCCCTCGACCATCGGCGCCGAGGACATCCTGCACGACCTCGGCGCGATCTCCATCATCTCCTCCGACGCGCAGGCCATGGGACGCGTCGGCGAGGTGATCCTGCGGACCTGGCAGACCGCGCACGTGATGAAGCGACGGCGCGGCGCGCTGGCGGGCGACGGACGGGCCGACAACCACCGGGTACGGCGCTATGTCGCCAAGTACACGATCAACCCGGCACTCGCCCAGGGGCTCGCCCGTGAGATCGGGTCCGTGGAGAGCGGCAAACTCGCCGACCTGGTGCTGTGGGAGCCCGCGTTCTTCGGGGTCAAGCCGCACCTCGTGCTCAAGGGCGGCCAGATCGCCTACGCGCAGATGGGGGACGCCAACGCCTCGATCCCGACACCCCAGCCGATCCTGCCGCGCCCCATGTACGGGGCGATCGGGCGGGCACCGGCCGCCAACTCCTTCAACTTCGTCGCCCCGTCGGCCATCGAGGACGGGCTGCCGGAACGGCTGCAGCTCGGCAAGCGGTTCGTGGCCATCGACTCGACGCGCGGCGTGACCAAGGCGGACATGCGCGAGAACGACGCGCGTCCGCAGGTGCGGGTCGACCCCGACAGCTTCGCCGTGTTCATCGACGGCGAGCTGGTCGAGGCGACACCGGCCGCCGAACTGCCCATGGCCCAGCGCTACTTCCTCTTCTGAGGGCCGGTGTCTGCGATGTCTCGGGCAGCGTTGCTGGTCCTGGCCGACGGCCGCTTCCCGGCCGGAGGCCATGCGCACTCCGGTGGCGCGGAGGCGGCCGTCAAGGCCGGCCGGATCACCGGAGCGGCGAGTCTGGAGGAGTTCTGCCGTGGTCGGCTGCACACGGCGGGGCTGGTGGCGGGCGCGCTCGCCGCGGCCGCCGTACTCGGCTGCCCGGCACGGGAGCTGGACGCGGCGGCGGACGCGCGGACGCCGTCGCCCGCGCTCCGCAACGCCGCTCGCCGACTCGGACGGCAGCTGCTGCGGGCCGGGCGTGCCGCCTGGCCGGCCGCCGAACTCGACGCCCTGGCGGCGGAGTTCCCCAAGGGGGCCCATCAGCCGGTAGTGCTGGGGACGGTGGCCCGGGCCGCCGGGCTGTCGGCCGAGGACGCGGCCCACTGCGCTGCCTACGAATGCGTGAGCGGACCGGCCACGGCGGTCGTGCGCCTGCTGAGCCTGGACCCGTTCGAGGCCACCGGCGTGCTGGCCCGGCTGGCACCCGAGGTGGACCGGACGGCCGACCGGGCGGTGGAGGCCGCGCGCGAGGCGGCCGCGGGAGGCGGGACGGACGCGCTGCCCGCCTCTTCCGCGCCGTTGCTGGAGATCGGAGCCGAGTGGCACGCCGCCTGGGCGGTGCGGCTGTTCGCTTCGTAGGGCGTGTCCGCGAACTCCTGCCGTCCGGCCGCGGAACAGGCCTCGCGGGCACGGCCCGGCACCGCGGGCCGCCGAACGGGCCATCGAGAAGACCACGTATCCAAGGGAGCCGCACATGCATCTCGACCACGATCACCACCACGGCCCCGCCGCCGTCGGCGCGGACGCGCGCCGTCCCGACGGATCACGGCGGGCCCTGCGGATCGGGCTCGGCGGGCCCGTGGGGTCCGGCAAGACCGCCACCGTCGCCGCCCTGTGCCGGGCCCTGCGCGACGAATTGTCCCTCGCCGTCGTCACCAACGACATCTACACCCGTGAGGACGCCGAGTTCCTGCTGCGGGAGGCCGTCCTGCCGCCCGAGCGGATCGCCGCCGTCGAGACGGGGGCCTGCCCGCACACCGCCATCCGGGACGACATCTCCGCCAACCTCGAAGCCGTGGAGGACCTGGAGGACGAGACCGGGCCGCTCGACCTCGTCCTCGTCGAGTCCGGCGGCGACAACCTCACGGCCACCTTCTCCAAGGGGCTGGTGGACGCGCAGATCTTCGTGATCGACGTGGCCGGGGGCGACGACATCCCGCGCAAGGGCGGGCCCGGTGTCACCACCGCCGACCTGCTGATCGTCAACAAGACCGACCTGGCGCCGTACGTGGGGTCCGACCTCGCGCGGATGGCCGCGGACGCCAAGGCGCAGCGGGCCGACCTGCCGGTCGTCTTCCAGTCGTTGCGCGGCGGGACCGGTGTGGCCGACGTGGCCCGGTGGGTGCGGGAACGGCTCGCCGCGTGGACGGCATGAGCGTCACCGGGGTGCACGCTCTGGCGCGGATCGTCGCCAGGCCCGACGGCCGCGGGGGCACCGCGCTGCCCGTACTGGAGGGAGAGGGACCGCTCGCGCTGCGCCGGACCCGGTCGGCCGGCGCCGAGGCCCGGGTGATGGTCGTCGGCGCGATGAGCGGGCCGCTCGGCGGGGACGGGTTCGGCATCGACGCCCGCGTGGAGGACGGGGCCCGGTTGTCCGTGGGTTCGGCCGCGGCGACGATCGCCCTGCCGGGACAGACGAAGGGCGAGGCCCGCTACGGCGTGCGGCTCGATGTCGCCGACGGCGCCGAACTGCGCTGGCTCCCGGAGCCGTTGATCTCGGTGAAGGGCAGCGACCTGCACGTCTCCACGCGGGTCGACGTCGGTCCGGCCGGCCGGCTTGTGCTGCGCGAGGAACAGGTGCTCGGACGGGCGGGGGAGGAGCCGGGGCGGCTCACCAGCCGGCTCACGGTGCACGTCGCCAAAAGGCCGGTGCTGGACCAGGAGTTGGCCTGCGGACCCGGGGCGCCCGGCGGCTGGGACGGCCCGGCCGTCCTGGCGGGACACCGGGCGGTGGGACAACTGGTGGTCGTACGACCGGAGTTCGCGCGCGAGCCGGTGACGGCGCGGATGCTCGGGGAGAACGCGGTGCTCACTCCGCTGCCAGGGCCCGCGGCTCTGGTGACCGCGGTGGCGGGCGACGCGCTGCTGCTGCGGCGCCTGTTGGACCGGGCCATGGACCACCTCGGTGCGTGACCCGCTCAGCGGGACGTGATCGTCCGGTTATCGGATTGGTAAAGACGGCTCCCTTACCCTGTTCTCAGGTGGCGCACAGCCGGAAGGATCCCCCCTGACCATTCGTCACTATGTACGGGGAGGGGCCCACTTGAGGGACAACTTCAGATCGAGGAGCCGGACACTCGCGTCCGGCGCGGCCGGCGTGCTCGTCACCGCGAGCCTGATCACCGGTGCGCTCGCCGCCCCCGCGTCCGGCGCCGAGGTCCGGCACGGACAGGACCGCGAACAGTGGGGCGCGGCCGTCGCCGCCGCACACGCCGCCAAGGCCGGCATCGACTGGGCCGACTGCCCGGCCGAATGGGCCCTGACGAAGCCGGTCCAGTGCGGCTGGGTCAGCGTTCCGCTCGACTACGCCAAGCCCTACGGCAAACAGATCAAGCTGGCCGTCGACCGCATAGCCAACACCGGGACGAAGGCGGAGCGCCAGGGCGCGCTCGTCTACAACCCCGGTGGCCCCGGTGGCTCGGGCATGCGCTTCCCGCTGCGCGTCACCACCAAGAACCCGTTGTGGGTGAACGCCTCCAAGGCCTACGACTTCGTGGGCTTCGACCCGCGCGGCGTCGGCCACTCGGCGCCCATCTCCTGCATCGACCCGCAGGAGTTCGTGAAGGCGCCCAAGGCCGACCCGGTGCCGGACACCGAGGCCGACAAGAGGGCCCAGCGCAAGCTCGCCCGGGAGTACGCGGACGGCTGCGCCGAGCGCACCGGCCGGGCGATGCTCCAGCAGATGACCACCACCAACACCGCCCGTGACCTGGACGTCATCCGGGCCGCGCTCGGCGAGAAGAAGCTCAACTACCTCGGCGTCTCCTACGGCACCTACCTCGGTGCCGTGTACGGGACGCTGTTCCCCGGCCACGTCCGCCGGATGATCGTGGACAGCGTCGTCGACCCGGCGCGCGAGAAGATCTGGTACCAGGCCAACCTGGACCAGGACATCGCCTTCGAGGGCCGCTGGAAGGACTGGGAGGACTGGGTCGCCGCGCACGACGCCTCCTTCCACCTGGGCACCACCCGCGCCGCCGTCCAGGCGAACTGGCTGAAGCTGCGCGCCACCGCCAAGGCGCACCCGATCGGCGGGGTCGTCGGACCGGCCGAGCTGATCGGCTTCTTCCAGAGCGCGCCGTACTACGACTCGTCCTGGGTCCCGGTCGCGACCGTGTTCGCCAAGTACGTCGCGGGTGACACCCAGGCCCTGATCGACGCCGCGGCGCCGGACCTGACCGACACCGCGGGCAACATCACCGCGGAGAACGGCAACGCCGTCTACACGGCCGTCGAGTGCACCGACGCCAAGTGGCCCACCAGCTGGACGAAGTGGGACCGCGACAACACCGCGCTCAACAAGCGGTACCCGTTCATGACCTGGGCCAATGCATGGCTGAACCTGCCCTGCGCCACCTGGCCGGTCAAGCAGCGGACCCCGGTGCACGTCACCACCCACAAGGGTCTGCCGACCGTGCTGATCGTGCAGTCCACCCGTGACGCCGCCACCCCGTACCCGGGCGCCGTCGAACTGCACAAGCGCTTCAAGGGCTCCCGCCTGATCACCGAGCAGGGCGCCGGCTCGCACGGTGTGACCGGCCTGGTCAACCCGTGCATCAACAGCCGCGTCGACACCTACCTGCTGACCGGGAAGGTGGACCGCGCGGACGTCACCTGCACGCCGCACGCCACGCCGCAGCCGTAAGCGGGCCGACAAGGCGCACAGGGGCGGCGGGAACACTCCCGCCGCCCCTGTGCCGTGCCGGTCAACTCAGCGGCGCCCGCGGGAACCTGCGCTCCTTGGTCCCCTGAGCCGCCTGCCCGGCCTTGACCACGGCCGCGTACTCGTCGACGTACTCCTGCTCCGACAGGCTCAGGATGGCGTACATGATCTCGTCGGTGACCGCGCGCAGCACGGCCTTCTCGTTCTCCATCCCGGCGTAGCGGGAGAACTCCAGCGGCTCACCGAACCGGATCACCACCGGGTGGATGTTCGGGATGACCTTGCCGGGCGGCTGCGCCTCGAAGGTGCCGATCATCGCGCAGGGGATCACCGGCACCCCGGCCCGCAGCGCCATCACCGCCACCCCGACCTTGCCCTTGTAGAGCCGGCCGTCGTGCGAGCGCGTCCCCTCCGGATAGATGCCCAGCAGTTCGTCCCTGCCCAGCACCCCGAGCCCCTCCCTGATCGCCGCCTGCCCGGCCTCCTTGCCGGACCGGTCCACCGGGATCTGCCCGGCGCTGCGGAAGAAGAACGCGGTCAGCCGGCCCCGTACGCCCGGACCGGTGAAGTACTCGGCCTTGGCGAGGAAGGTGATGCGCCGCTTGAGGACGGCCGGCATCAGGAAGTGGTCGGCGAACGAGAGATGGTTGCCGGCGACGATCGCCGGGCCCGAGTCGGGCACGTGTTCCAGCCCCTCGATCCGGGGCCGGAACGCCAGCCGTAGCAGCGGCCCCAGGAGGACGTACTTGAGCAGGTGGTAGAACATGGCTCGCCCTTCACTCCAACTGGTCGTACCCAAGCCGAAGTCTGCCGGGCCCGGTATGAATAGCACAGCCGTCGTACCGTGCCGGTCCCGTGACAGCGCCGGCGACGTGTCCGCCCCGGTCCGGCCCGGCGCGCGCCTAGAATGACCCCGATGCGTCCCACCGAGCAGCCCGCCCCGCTTCCGCCGCACCGGCGGTGGCGAGCCCTGCTCGTGCTGGGTCTGATGGCCGGTCTGCTCGCCATGCACGCGCTGGCACCCGGCGGCGGCCTGGTTCCCGGCGGGCACCGCGGCCATGACCGGGTCATGGAGACCGCCGCGACGGTCACCGCCCCCGACGACTGCTCCGGCGACGACGGCTGCCACGGCCGCCACCCCACCCACCACGCCGACGTGACGTGCGCCTCTGGCGCGGTGACCGGCGGACCGGCGCTGCCCGCGCCGGCCCCGGACCCGGTGTCCTGCCCCATGACGGCCCGTTCGGCCGGCTCCCGCCCGGCCACGCCGCCGGACGGCGCCCGCGCGCCCCCCGATCTGGCCGAACTCCAGCTCCTGCGGATCTAGAGGGACCCGGGCCGGCCGTGCGCGCACCGCGCCGCGGCCGTGCTCGGACGTGTCCCTTCACACCCGACGCAGGAGACCGAACATGACCACCCTTCGTACCCGCGGCCGCGCCGCGCTGACCGCGATCGCCGCCCTCGCCCTCACCGCCTGCGGCGGCGGCGACGGCGACGCCGCCCCGCACGGCGGCCCGGCCGCCGGCGCGCACAACGCGCAGGACGTGACCTTCGCCCAGCGCATGATCCCGCACCACCGGCAGGCCCTGGAGATGGCGGAACTGGCCGTCGGCCGGGCCTCCTCGGCGCGGGTGAAGGACCTCGCCGCCCGGATCGAGAAGGCCCAGGACCCGGAGATCGGCACCCTGTCCGGCTGGCTCAGGGCCTGGGGCGAGGACGTGCCGATGGCCGGCATGGACCACGGCGGCCACGCCGGTACGACCGGCGCGATGACGGGGATGACGGACGACGCGGACATGACCGCGCTGAGGAAGGCCGAAGGGCCGGACTTCGACACCAAGTTCCTGACCATGATGGCCGAACACCACCGGGGGGCCGTCGAGATGGCCGCCACCGAACGCGCCGCCGGCGCCTACCGGCCGGCGACCGAACTGGCCCGTGCCATCGCCACCGGCCAGAACGCCGAGATCAAGGAGATGAACCGGCTCCTCGGCAAGGGCTGACCGGGCGGGGTGCGGCCGCGCCCGACGGCGCGGCCGCACCGGCTCAGGCCGCCAGCACCTTTTCCAGCGCGCCCAGCGCCGACCGCAGTTCCTCCGCGGTGACGGTCAGCGGGGGAGCCAGCCGGATCGTCGAACCGTGCGTGTCCTTGACCAGGACGCCCTCACGCATCAGGCGTTCGCTGATCTCCCGCCCGGTGCCGATCGCCGGGTCCACGTCGACGCCCGCCCACAGCCCGCGGGAGCGGAACCCGAGCACGCCCTTGCCGACCAGCTCCGTCAGGCCGTCCCGCAGCACCACGCCCAACTCGGCCGCCCTGCGCTGGAATTCACCGCCCTCCAGCAGCTCGACCACCGCCGTGCCGACCGCGGCGGCGAGCGGGTTGCCGCCGAACGTCGAGCCGTGCTCGCCCGGCCGCAGCACACTCATCACCTCGCGCCGGGCCACCACCGCCGACACCGGCACGATCCCGCCGCCCAGCGCCTTGCCGAGCAGTACGACGTCCGGGACGACGCCCTCGTGGTCGACGGCGAGCGTACGGCCGGTGCGGCCGAGGCCGGACTGGATCTCGTCGGCCACGAACAGGCAGCCGGCCCGCCGGGTCAGCTCCCGGACCCCGGTCAGGTAGCCGTCGTCGGGGATCACGACCCCGGCCTCGCCCTGGATCGGCTCGATCAGCACGGCGGCCGTCGTCTCGTCGACCGCCGCCTCCAGCGCGGCCAGGTCGTTGTACGGCACGATCCGGAAGCCCGGCGTGAACGGGCCGAAGCCCGCACGTGCGGTCTCGTCGGTGGAGAAGCTGACGATCGTCGTCGTACGGCCGTGGAAGTTGTCCGCCGCCACGACGATCGTGGCCCGGTCGGCCGGGACGCCCTTCACGTCGTAGGCCCACTTGCGGGCCACCTTGATGCCGCTCTCCACCGCCTCGGCGCCGGTGTTCATCGGCAGCACCATGTCCATGCCGGTCAGCGCGGCCAGCCGCTCCGCGAACCCGGCGAGGCGGTCGTTGTGGAAGGCCCGGGAGGTCAGGGTCAGGCGGTCCAGCTGGCGGTGGGCGGCCTCGATCAGGGCCGGGTGGCGGTGGCCGAAGTTGAGCGCCGAGTATCCGGCCAGCATGTCGAGGTAGCGGCGGCCCTCGACGTCCTCCACCCACGCGCCCTCGGCGTGGGCGACGACCACGGGCAGCGGGTGGTAGTTGTGCGCGAGGACCGGCTCCTCGGCCTCGATCAGCTCGGCGGAGGTACGGGCGTGCGCGGGTGCGGTCATCGATGACTCTCCTGGGACCTCAGCGGATTTCCTGGGTGCAGCATTTGATGCCGCCGCCTGCCTTGTGGAACTCCGACAGGTCGACGGGGACCGGTTCGTAGCCCTGGTCGGCGAGCCGGGAGGCCAGCACCTCGGCCTGCGGCGCGATGAAGACCCGGTGGCCGTCGGAGACGGAGTTCAGTCCCCAGGCCATGGCGTCGTCGCGGGTGGCGAGGACCGCGTCCGGGTAGAGCCGGCCGAGCACCTCGCGGCTGCCGCTGGAGAAGGCCTCGGGGTAGTAGCAGACGTTCTCGTCGTCCAGGACGAAGAGCGCGGTGTCCAGGTGGTAGAAGTACGGGTCCACCAGGGTCAGGCTGATCACCGGGTGGCCGAAGAACTCCTGCGCCTCGCGGTGCGCCTCCCGGGAGGTGCGGAAGCCGGTGCCGGCGAGCAGGTAGCGGCCCGTCCAGACCAGGTCGCCCTCGCCCTCCACCACCGAGCCCGGCCGGTGCACGTCGTAGCCGGCGGTCTTGAACCAGAGGTCGTAGTGGGAGGACTCGGGACGCCGCTCGGGCGCGTGGAACAGCGAGCCGAAGACCCGGCCGCCGACGACGACCGCGGAGTTCGCGGCGAAGACCATGTCGGGCAGGCCGGCGACCGGCTCCAGGTGGTCGACCGTGTGGCCGTGGGCGCGGTAGGCGCTGATGAGCGCGGTCCACTGCTCGTGGGCGAGGTCGACGTCGACCCTGGTGCCGGGGTTCATCCAGGGATTGATCGCGTACTGCACGGCGAAGTGTCTGGGTTCGCAGACGAGGAAGCGCCGGACGCGCGGCACACGGGTTTCGGCCACAGAGGTGTTCCTCCGCTTTCGTGCGGTGTCGACGAGGGTTGAGACCACGGTAGAAAGCGTCGGATACGGTGGACAAGCAATGGATGTTGCGTGTCTGCGCAGGAATGCTGCGTCTTCGATCATGCGAACGCAGCATCGGTGCGTTTATCCCGGTCCGCCCCCGGGCGCCTGGGGTGCCGCGTGGGTCGCGCCGGCCTCCGGACTCTCCGGGAGCAGGTGCGACAGCACCATCACACTGATCGTCTTCCGGATGAACGGCTCCACCCGGATGCGCTCCAGGACCTCCTCGAAGTGGTCCACGTCCCGGGCGCGGACGTGCAGCAGGGCGTCCGCGCCGCCGGTCACCGTCATGGCCGCGGTGATCTCCGGATGGTTGCGGACCACCTCCGCGAGCCGCCGGGGCGGGGCCGCGCCCTCGCAGTACACCTCGACGTACGCCTCGGTGCGCCAGCCGAGCGCCGACGGCGTCACGGTGGCCGTGAAGCCCGTGATCACGCCGGTCTCGCGGAGCCGGTCGACCCGCCGCTTCACGGCCGTCGCGGAGAGTCCGACGGCCGCGCCGATCTCGGCGAAACTGGTCCGCGCGTTCGCCATCAGCGCGGTGGTGATCTTCCGGTCGAGATCGTCGAAGGGGGCGGTGCCGCTGTTCATGACCGCACTGTATCCACGGCCCGCGGCACTTCAGGACCGCCACCCGCGGAGGCTCCCCGGACCCGGACGGCCACGTCCGGTACATGTCCAGCGCCCCGGTCCGCCGCCTACACTCCGTTCATGCTGCGCGCCCTCGCCGTCGACGACGAACGCCCCTCCCTGGAGGAGCTCCTCTATCTGCTGAACGCCGATCCGCGCATCGGCAGCGTCGAGGGCGCGGGCGACGCCACCGAGGCGCTGCGCCGCATCACCCGCGCCCTGGAGTCCGGGCCGCACGGTCCCGAGGCCGTCGACGTGGTCTTCCTGGACGTCCAGATGCCCGGTCTCGACGGACTGGAGATGGCCCGGCTGCTCACCGGCTTCGCCCGGCCCCCGCTGGTCGTGTTCGTCACCGCCCACGAGGACTTCGCGGTACGGGCCTTCGACCTCAAGGCGGTCGACTACGTCCTGAAGCCGGTGCGCAAGGAACGCCTCGGGGAGGCGGTACGCCGGGTCGCCGAACTGCGCGGCGCCGCACCGCGGATACCCGTGCACGAACCCGACCCTGACCAGCTGCCCGTCGAACTCGGCGGTGTCACACGGTTCGTGGCCGTCGACGACATCACCCACGTCGAGGCCCAGGGCGACTACGCCCGCCTGCACACCGAGCGCGGCAGCCACCTCGTGCGCATCCCGCTCTCCACCCTGGAGGACCGCTGGCGCTCCCGCGGCTTCGTCCGCATCCACCGCCGCCACCTGGTCGCCCTCCGGCACATCGGCGAACTCCGCCTGGACGCCGGCACCGTGAGCGTCCTGGTCGGCGGCGAGGAACTCCAGGTCAGCCGGCGCCACACCCGCGAACTGCGGGACCTGCTGATGAGGAGGGTCTGACGATGCCCACCGACCCCGCCGAACGCCGGGTCACCGTCACCGGCCCGCCCCGGCGCAGCCGCCGCAGCCCCGGCTACTACCGGCCGCGCACCGAGATCGACGAACAGACCACCCTCGGCCACACCTACGTCCGCTCCCTCATGCGCTCCCAACTCCGCGTCGCCCTCGTCGTGTTCGCGGTCCTCGTCCTGCTCGTCGGCCCGCTCCCGCTGGTCTTCGCGGCCGCCCCGCAGGCCCGCCGGCTCGAGTGGCTGGTGCTCGGCTTCTGCCTGTACGCGCCGCTGATCCTGCTGGCCCGCTGGTACGTGCGGCGCGCCGAGCGCAACGAGAAGGACTTCGTCCGGCTCGTCGAGGACCGGTGAACCCCCCTCGCGGCGAGGCCGGATGAACTCCGGTTACGCCGTCCCGGCCGTCGCCCTCGTGGTCGTCGCGACCGTCCTGGTCGGCGCCTTCGGCCTGCGCATATCCCGCACCACGTCCGACTTCTACGTCGCCTCCCGCACCGTCGGACCCCGCCTCAACGCGGCGGCGATCAGCGGCGAGTACCTCTCCGCCGCCTCCTTCCTGGGCATCGCCGGACTCGTCCTGGTGCAGGGCCCGGACATGCTCTGGTACCCGGTCGGCTACACCGCCGGCTACCTGGTCCTGCTGCTCTTCGTCGCCGCACCGCTGCGCCGCTCCGGCGCCTACACCCTCCCCGACTTCGCCGAGGCCCGGCTCGCCTCGCAGCCCGTGCGACGGCTGGCCGGAGCCTTCGTCGTCGGCGTCGGCTGGCTCTACCTGCTGCCCCAGCTCCAGGGCGCCGGGCTGACCCTCGCGGTGCTCACCGGCGCCCCGGACGCACTCGGCGGACTGATCGTGGCCGTCGTCGTGGTCGCCACCGTCGCCGCCGGCGGCATGCGCAGCATCACCTTCGTACAGGCCTTCCAGTACTGGCTGAAACTCACCGCCCTGCTGGTCCCGGCCCTCTTCCTGGTCCTCGCCTGGCAGGACGCCGGCGCCCCCACCCACGCCTTCGACGAACCGGCCGCCTTCCGCGACCGGCGCACCGTCGCCGTCCAGGACACCCTCGACCTCAAGCTCGACCGGCCCCTCACGGTCACCGTCACCGGCACCGTCGACGGCCGCCCGCGCCGGGAGACCCCGGTCACCCTCCCCGAGGGCACCCACCGCATCACCGCCGGCACCCGGCTGACCTTCGCCGAGGGCACCCGGGTCCCCGCCACCGACCGGGGCACCAACGGCGGCATGTCCTCCTCGCTCGCCGAGAGCCGCGAGGAACGCCCGCTGTACGCCACGTACGGGCTGATCCTCGCCACCTTCCTCGGCACCATGGGGCTGCCGCACGTCGTCGTCCGCTTCTACACCAGCCCGCACGGCGTCGCCGCCCGCCGCACCACGGTCGCCGTGCTCGCCCTGATCGGCCTCTTCTACCTGCTGCCGCCCGTCTACGGCGCCCTCGGCCGGCTCTACACCCCCGAACTCACCCTCACCGGCAACGCCGACGCGGCCGTGCTGTTACTGCCCGGCCGGCTCGTCGGCGGCCTCGGCGGCGACCTCCTCGGCGCGCTGGTGGCGGGCGGCGCCTTCGCCGCCTTCCTGTCCACCGCCTCCGGCCTGACCATGGCGGTCGCCGGCGTCCTCACCCAGGACGTCCTGCCGTCGCGCGGTGTCCGGCACTTCAGGCTCGGGACCGTGCTGGCCATGGCCGTGCCGCTGGCCGCCAGCGTGGTCGTCGGCGGGCTGCCGGCCGCGGACGCCGTGGGCCTCGCCTTCGCGGTGTCCGCCTCCTCCTTCTGCCCGCTGCTGGTCCTCGGCATCTGGTGGCGGCGGCTGACCCCGCCCGGCGCCGCCGCCGGGATGCTGGTCGGGGGCGGCTCGGCGTTCTGCGCGGTGGCCGCGACGATGGCGGACCTCCCCGGCGCCGGGGAGCTGCACGCCCTGCTCGCCTGGCCCGCCCTGTGGTCGGTGCCGCTCGGCTTCCTCACCATGGTCCTGGTGTCACTGGCGACGCCGGGCCGGGTCCCGGCGGGCACGGCCGCGATCCTGGCCCGCTTCCACCTCCCCGAGGAACTGCGCGCGGAGGTGAAGGCGTGACCGGGTTCCTCGCTGGACTCCTGGTGGCCGTGCTCCCGCTGCTGGCCGCCGGCTTCTGGCTGGGCCGGCGCACCGCTCGCCCCGAGAGCCTCGGCGGCCTCGGCACCCCCGTCGAGCACGCCACCTTCGAGACCCTGCACACCGCCTCCCTGGCCGCGCCCCCGCTGCGTGCGGGCCTGACCGAGGAGACCGCCCGCCGGTCCGCCCGCCGGCTGCGCACCCTGCTCGGCACCGACGCCCTGTGCCTCACCGACCACGAGCGCCTTCTGGTCTGGGACGGGGTCGGCGACCACCACCGCACCGAGATCACGGAACGCCTCTTCGGACCGCTGGAGTCCGGCCGCGGCGAGGCCTTCCGCCTGCACTGCGAGTACCCCGACTGCCCGGTCCGCTGGGCGGTGGTCGCGCCCCTCACCGTCGACGACCGCGTCCACGGCGCCCTGATCGCCTGCGCCCCGCGCGAGTCCGCCGTACTGGTCCGCGCCGCGGGCGAGGTCGCCCGCTGGGTGAGCGTCCAGCTGGAGCTGGCCGACCTGGACCGCTCCCGCACCCGGCTCATCGAGGCCGAGATCCGCGCCCTGCGCGCCCAGATCTCCCCGCACTTCATCTTCAACTCGCTCGCGGTGATCGCCTCGTTCGTGCGCACCGACCCCGAGCGGGCCCGTGAGCTCCTGCTGGAGTTCGCCGACTTCACCCGCTACTCGTTCCGCAGGCACGGCGACTTCACCACGCTCGCCGACGAGCTGCACGCCATCGACCACTACCTGGCGCTGGTCCGGGCCCGCTTCGGCGACCGCCTCACCGTCACCCTCCAGATCGCCCCCGAGGTGCTTCCGGTCACCCTGCCCTTCCTCTGCCTCCAGCCCCTGGTCGAGAACGCCGTCAAACACGGCCTGGAGGGCAAGACCGGGACCTGCCGCATCCAGATCACCGCGCAGGACGAGGGCGCCGAGGCCCTGGTCGTCATCGAGGACGACGGCACCGGCATGGACCCCGGTCTGCTGCGCCGCATCCTCGCCGGCGAGACCAGTCCGTCCGGCGGCATCGGACTGTCCAACGTCGACGACCGGCTCCGCCAGGTCTACGGCGACGACCACGGCCTGGTCATCGAGACAGCGCCCGGCGCGGGCATGAGGATCACCGCACGGCTGCCCAAGTACCAGCCCGGCGTGCACCCGGCGGCCCGCCTCACCCCGGAGTGAGCCGCGCGGCCGTCAGCCGCTCTGGGTGACCACCATCGCGAGCGTCAGCAGGCCCAGCACCACCCACCCGAACCAGAGCCAGCCGTTGCTGCCGAGCGCCACCGTGTAGGCCGTGACGACCACCAGCCCGCCCACGGTGAGGACGCCCATCGCCTTGGTGGAACCGTTCGAGCCGTTCGCAGAACCGGGCATCGCGACACCCTCCTCGTGGTCCGACTCCCTCCATGGTGCCCCGGTTCGGCTCCGGGCGGGACGGGGCGGGCGAGAACGGTGTGCGCCACCGCTCAGGTCTCGCGGGCGTTGAGCGAGGCCAGGTACGCGTTGTAGGCCTCCAGCTCCTTGTCGCCGTCCCGGTCCGCGGCACGGTCCGAGCGCCGGGCCTGGCGCTGCTCGGAGCCGTACCACTGGAACAGCAGGGCGATGAGCACCAGCACGGAGGGGACCTCGCTGAAGGCCCAGGCGATGCCGCCGGCCGCGGTCTGGTCGGACAGCGCGTCGATGCCGAGCGAGGCCGGCGGGTTCTCGAACGTCGAGACCATGGGCTCCGAGGCCATCATCAGCGCGATACCGAAGAACGCGTGGAACGGCATGCCCGCGAACAGCTCCAGCATCCGCATCAGGTACCCGGGCCGGTGCGGACCCGGGTCGACGCCGATGATCGGCCAGAAGAAGACCACGCCGACGGCGAGGAAGTGCACCATCATCGCGATGTGGCCGGCCCTCGACCCCATCAGGAAGTCGAACAGCGGGGTGAAGTAGAGCGCGTAGAGGCTCGCGATGAACAGCGGGATCGTGAAGGCGGGATGGGTGATGATCCGCATGTAGCGGCTGTGCAGCAGCGCCAGCAGCAGTTCGCGCGGCCCCTTGCGTCCCTTCCCGGCGACGGGCAGCGCGCGCAGCGCGAGGGTCACCGGGGCACCCAGCAGGATCAGGATCGGCGACAGCATGCTGATGACCATGTGCTGCACCATGTGCACGCTGAACATGACCATTCCGTAGTCGTTCAGCCCGGTGCACATCACCAGCATGACGGTGAGCACTCCGACGACGAACGACACCGTGCGCCCGACGGACCACGCGTCCCCGCGCCGCCGCAGCCGCACCACGCCCCAGCCGTACAGGGCGAGCCCCGCGACACAGGCCACGAGGAAGAAGGGATCCGCCGACCACTCAAGGCCCCGCCCCAGCGTGAACGGCGGCAAGTCCATGGTCATGCCGTGCCCGCTGTGATCCATCCGCCGGCTCCTGATTCGTGGGGGGTTGTACGTTTACTGCCGACCCCACATTAGAACCGCCCCGGAACGCACCTGTGAGCGGGGGGCTGGACAGCCGGCTCAGGGGCGCGGGGAACTGCGCGCGCGACCACGGGCGACCCGCACCCGGCGGACGGACCGCACCCTGCCGAGGCGCGGTCCCTAGAGGACCGTCTCCGCCTCCTCGTACCGCTGCGCGGGAACCGTCTTCAGCGTCTCCACCGCCTCGGCGAGCGGCACCATGGCGATGTCCGTCCCCCGGAGCGCGGTCATGTGGCCGAACTCCCCGCGGTGCACGGCCTCCACGGCGTGCCACCCGAACCGCGTCGCCAGCACCCGGTCGTACGGCGTCGGCGTCCCGCCCCGCTGTACGTGTCCGAGGATGACCGGCCGCGCCTCCTTGCCGAGCCGCTGCTCCAGCTCGACGGAGAGCTGCCGGGCGATCCCGGCGAACCGCTCGTGGCCGTAGATGTCCTTGCCGCCCTCGTCGAAGGCCATCGTGCCCGCCCTCGGCTTGGCGCCCTCCGCCGCGACGACGATCGCGAACCGCTTGCCGGCCTCGAACCGCTCGCCGACCCGCCGGGCCAGCTCCTCGATGTCGAAGGGCCGCTCCGGGACGACGATGGCGTGGGCGCCGGCCGCCATGCCGGAGTGCAGCGCGATCCAGCCGGTGTGCCGCCCCATGACCTCGACGACGAGGACCCGCTGGTGGGACTCGGCGGTGGTCTTCAGCCGGTCGAGGGCGTCGGTCGCCACGCCCACGGCGGTGTCGAAGCCGAAGGTGACGTCGGTGACGGCGATGTCGTTGTCGATCGTCTTCGGCACGCCCACGATCGGCAGGCCGGCGTCGGACATCAGCCGGGCCGCCTTCAGCGTGCCCTCACCGCCGATCGGGATGACCGCGTCGAGACCGAGTTCGGCGACGTGGCCCCTGGCCCGCTCCACGCCGTCCCGCAGGTGCGAGGGCTGGACCCGGGAGGAGCCGAGGATGGTGCCGCCGCGGGCCAGGATGCCGGCCACGGCGTCGAGGTCGAGCTTGAGATAGTCGCATTCCAGGAGGCCCTTCCAGCCGTCCCGGAAGCCGATGACCTCGTCGCCGTGGTCGACGACGGCACGGTGCACGACGGACCGGATGACGGCGTTCAGGCCGGGGCAGTCGCCGCCGGACGTGAGGACACCAATGCGCATAGCCCGAAACAACCTTCTTCACGTGGGCCGAGGACCGGACCACGCTGTCCGGCTGACATCGCCGTCACCCTACCGGCGGGAGGGGGTCGGGCCGTACCGGGCGTCCGCCTGCTGGACGCGCCCGCACATGTGAGCGGACACCTCGTCAGGCGGGCCCGGACGCCACGTCTCCGGTCCGGCTCAGGCGGGCTGCTCGGCGGACGCGATGCGCTCGGAGCGCAGTGCCTCGTACCACCGGTCGTCGATCGGCGGCAGCGCGTTGACGTCGAGCGCCAGCTTCAGCAGCAGGTCGGCGATGAGCGGGTTGCGGGCGAGCACGGGGCCGTGCATGTACGTGCCGAAGACGGTGTCGTTGTACGCGCCCTCGGTGCCGTCCCCGGTGCCGTTGCCCTTGCCCAGCCGGACCCGGGCGAGCGGGCGGGCGGTGGGGCCGAGCTGGGTGACGCCCTGGTGGTTCTCGAAGCCGGTCAGCGGGGGCAGCCCGAGCCGCGGGTCGATGTCGCCGAGGACGTCACCGACACACCGCTCGCCGGTGCCGCGCACGGTCGTCACGTCGAGCAGGCCGAGGCCCGGCTCCCGCTGCCCGAGGTCGTTGACGAACTCGTGGCCGAGGATCTGGTAGCCGGCGCACACCGAGAACACGATCGCGCCGTTCTCCACGGCCCGGTACAGGTGTCCGTCACGGCGCAGCCGCTCGGCGGCGAGCCGCTGCGGACGGTCCTCGCCGCCGCCGATCAGGTAGATGTCTCCCGAGGTCGGGATCGGCTGGTCGCTGCGGACGTCCAGCCGGGCCACGTCGAGACCGCGCTGCCGCGCCCGGCGCTCCACGACGAGCGCGTTGCCCTGGTCGCCGTAGGTGCTGAGCAGGTCCGGGTAGATCCACACCAGCCGCAGTTGGTTGTCGCTCATCAATGATCGTCCTTCGGGGTCAGTCAGTTGCCGACGCGGCGGCGCAGATCCTGGAACGCGGTGTAGTTCGCGATGACCTCGATGCGGCCCGGCGGGCACATCTGCACGGCCTGGTCGAGGGAGTCGCAGACCTGGAAGTGCTGGTTGGCGACCTCCAGCCGTACCGCGAGGTCGAGCTTGCGGTCGCCGAGCACGAAGATCGGGTGACCGGTGAGGCGGGTGTAGTCCACGTCCCACAGCCAGGAGGTGTCGGTGCCGTCGGCGCCGCGCGCGTTCACGGACAGGATCACCGGGGTCGGCGGCGGGTCGATCAGCGAGAACGTCTCCAGCCAGCCGGCCGGGTTCTTCGCGAGCAGCAGCCGCAGGTCACGGCCCTGGAACTGGACGACGTCGTATCGTCCGGCGACGGCCTGCACCTGGTACATGCGCTCCAGGGCGACCTGCGGCGGCACCCCGAAGACGGCGGCGACGGCGGCCGAGGAGGCCGCGTTGGCCTTGTTGGCGCGTCCGGGCAGCTGGAGGTGGATCGGCCAGGCCGAGCCGTGCGGGTCGAGGACGTGGTCCCCGGAGAGCACCCAGCTCGGGGTCGGCCGCCGGAACCCGCACTCGCCGCAGAACCAGTCGTCGCCCGGGCGCTGCATCACGCCGCCGCAGGACGGGCAGGACCAGGCGTCGTCCTTCCACATCTGCCCGGCGGCGACCCAGACCACGTTGGGGGACGAGGACGCGGCCCACACCACCAGCGGGTCGTCGCAGTTCGCCACGATGACCGCCTTCGAGCCGGCCAGGCCCTCCCGCCAGTTCTCGGCGAGCATGCGGGTCTCGGCGGCGCGGTCCAGCTGGTCGCGGGAGAGGTTGAGCAGCGCGATGCACTTCGGGTCGGTGTCCCGGGCCACACCGGCGAGGTACTTCTCGTCGACCTCGATCACGCCGAACTTGGCCTCGGAGCCGCCGGCCAGCGCCGAGGTGATGCCGGCGGGCATGTTGGCGCCGAGCGCGTTGGAGACGACCGGTCCCGCGGCCTTGAGCGCCTCGGCGATGAGCCGGGTGGTCGTCGTCTTGCCGTTGGTCGCCGAGACGAGCGTGACGTCCAGGTTCTGGGCGAGCCGGGCGAGAAGGTCGGGGTCGAGTTTGAGTGCGACCCGGCCGCCGATCACGGATCCGCTGCCGCGCCCCGCGGCACGGGACGCCGCTGCGACCGCCTTGCCGGCGGTCACGGCGATCTTGGCCCGCGGCGTGAGCGGGTCCGAGTTGCCTGCCATCAGTTCTCGATCCTCCTTGGCTGCGCGCCGCGCATCAGCCATCCGGCAACGTGGTGTGCACCTCAGCCTATCGAGATCTATTCGCACACCCGAATTCCGGCCCTCGCCGCGCGGCGGGCGGGGGCTGATTCGAACCGTACCCTTGCGGTCATGCGACAAGGTTCCATTCCGGGCGTCCGCGGGCGGGTCCGGCCCCTCACCCTGTTCGGCGACCCCGTGCTGCACGCCCGCTGCGCGGACGTCACCGGCTTTGGCCCCGAACTCTCCGGTCTGGTGGAGGACTTGTTCGCGACGATGTACGCGTCGGAGGGCGTGGGCCTGGCGGCCAACCAGGTGGGGGAGTCGCTGCGGGTGTTCGTCTTCGACTGTCCGGACGACGAGGACGTACGGCATCTGGGCCATGTGGTGAATCCCCGCCTGGTGACGGCGGACGGCGTGACGGTCCGCGGCCCGGAGGGCTGCCTGTCCCTGCCGGGCCTGGAGGCGGGCACGCAGCGGTACGACCACGCGGTGGTGGAGGGCTTCACGGCCACGGGGGAGCCCGTCACGATCGACGGCACGGGCTTCTTCGCGAGGTGCCTGCAGCACGAGACGGACCACCTGGAGGGCCGTGTGTACGCGGACCGGGTGACGGGCCTGCGCGGGCGCAGGCTCATGCGGCAGGTGGCCAGGGCTCCTTGGCACCGGTGAGCGGACCGGCCGCCGTGCGGGCGCGCCGGGCTCCCGCCGGCGTTCGGCCGGAACCCGGTCCCTCAGAACCCCGGCCCGCCCACCTTGTCGCCCGCGGCCGCCAGCCGGCCCCACAGCAGGTCGGCCAGACTCTTCACCAGTTCCGCACGGGTGCAGGGCCGTTCTCCCAGCCACCAGTCACCGGCCGCGTGCATCATGCCGACGATGCCGTGGCCCCACACGCGGGCCAGCTGCTGGCTCCCGGGGCCCAGATCCAGCCGTTCCTCGATGACCTGCGCCAGTTCCTCACCCATCCGCCGCAACAGCGGGGCCGAATGTTTGCCGACGTCGAATCCCTGGTCGGAGCCCGTGCTGCCCTCCGCGGGATGCATCAGGAACCGGTAGACCTGGGGCCGTGCCTCGATCGCAGCGAGGTAGGTGTCCAGGGTCGCCTCGACCCGCTCGCGGCGCTCCGCGGGGGCGTCCAGCGCGGCCCGCAGCGAGTTCAGCAGCGCGTCGGTGTGCCGCGTGGCCAGGGCCGCGTAGAGTCCGCTCTTGTCGCCGAAGTGGCGGTAGAGGATCGGTTTGGTGATGCCTGCCTCCGCCGCGATGGCGTTCATGGAGGCCTGCGGGCCGTCGCGCAGCACCACCCGGTCGGCCGCCTCCAACAGCTCCCGCCGCCGGCGGTCGGCGGATCGCTGCTGTTCGGTCCGCTGTGTGGTGTCCATTGGCTCTCCCCACCCCGTGCTGTTTCGGTGACGCCTGCGCAAACTAACACCTGACAGCCGACCCATCTCGAACTGGCTGCCGAGGTGACCTTGGGAGTTGACTTTTCCTACCGACGAGTAACAGACTTCGGTTACCGCTAGTAACACATTATGCGCCGCCGCTGGAGGGGTCATGGCCGAGTTCACCATGGAGCTCAACGACGAACAGAAGGAGGTCAGGGACTGGCTGCACGGCTTCGCCGCCGACGTCATCCGCCCCGCGGCCGCCGAATGGGACGAGCGTGAGGAGACTCCCTGGCCGGTCATCCAGGAAGCCGCGAAGGTAGGCATCTACTCCCTCGACTTCTACGCCCAGCAGTACTTCGACGCCACCGGTCTCGGCATCCCCATGGCCATGGAGGAGCTGTTCTGGGGCGACGCGGGCATCGCCCTGTCCATCGTGGGCACGGGTCTGGCCGCCGTCGGCGTCCTCGCCAACGGCACCGAGGAGCAGATCGGCACCTGGATCCCGCAGATGTACGGCGACCCCGACGACGTCAAGGTCGCCGCGTTCTGCTCCTCCGAGCCCGACGCCGGCTCCGACGTGGCCTCCATGCGCACCCGGGCCGTCTACGACGAGGCCAAGGACGAGTGGGTGATCAACGGCACGAAGACCTGGGCGACCAACGGCGGCATCGCCAACGTCCACGTCGTCGTCGCGGTGGTCGACCCGGAGCTGGGCTCCAAGGGCCACGCGTCCTTCATCATCCCGCCGGGGACGCCCGGTCTCAGCCAGGGCCAGAAGTTCAAGAAGCACGGCATCCGCGCCTCGCACACCGCCGAGGTCGTCCTGGACGACGCCCGGGTGCCGGGCTCCTGCCTGCTCGGCGGCAAGGAGAAGCTGGACGAGCGCCTCGCCCGTGCCCGCGAGCGGGCGAAGTCGGGCGGCGAGCGGGTCAAGAACGCGGCGATGGCCACGTTCGAGGCCTCGCGTCCCGCCGTCGGCGCGATGGCCGTCGGCACGGCCCGCGCCGCCTACGAGGTCGCGCTCGACTACGCGAGGACCCGCGAGCAGTTCGGGCGGCCGATCATCGACAACCAGGGGATCGCCTTCCAGCTCGCGGACATGCGCACGTCCATCGACGCCGCCCGGCTGCTGGTGTGGCGCGCGTCCTGGATGGCGGTCAACGGGAAGCCGTTCACCGCCGCCGAGGGCTCGATGTCGAAGCTGTTCGCCAGCGAGACCGCGAAGAAGGTCACCGCCCAGGCCATCCAGATCCTGGGCGGCAACGGCTACACGCGGGAGTACCCGGTGGAGCGGATGCACCGCGACGCCGCGATCTACACGATCTTCGAAGGGACGAGCGAGGTGCAGCGGCTGGTGATCGCCCGCACCCTGTCGGGGATGCCCATCCGCTAGCGCGGCCGGGGGCGCGGTGCGCTGCGGACCGGCGGCCGTCGGCGGCCGGTCGCGCGGTTCCCCCGCGCCCCCGGAGGGGCGGGCGCGGTCAGCGGTGTTTCAGGGGTGTGAGCTGCTCGATGTCGTAGCGCTTGCGGAGTGCCTCGATCGCCTCGTGGTCCGGCGGACCCGCGCTGTTCAGGATCTCCAGCAGCTCCTCGAAGTAGCGCTCGTGCTCGGGCGGCGGGGACGCCTGGAAGAACATCCGCGCCGGGGTGTCCGTCGGATTGGCGAAGGCGTGCGGGCAGCCGGGAGGCACCGCGATCAGCGTGCCCGGCGTCGCCCGCACCACTTTCGTGCCCGAACTCGACTCCCACTTCTGCCAGTTGTCGGGAGTGCGGATGCGGGGCTCGAAGGCGAGTACGTCCAGCTCGCCTTCGAGGACGTAGAACAGTTCCTCGCTGCGGGTGTGCACATGGGCGCCCACGTCGAAGCCCGGCGGCACCTCCACCTCGAAGGTGGAGGCCATCCGCGAGTGCGTGCCCGTCACCTTGAAGGTGACGCGCTGGGCCGGCGTGTGGACGACGCGTCCGTGTCCCGGTGGTACGAGAAGTCCCTCGCTCGTGGTCATGGGCACCTCACCACGCCACCGGGAGGGTTTCGGGCCCGCGGATCAACGCGCCCTTCCTGAAGGGCACCTGGTCCGCGGCCACGGCAAGCCGCAGCCCGGGGAGCCGGTCGACCAGTGCGTCCACGAGGAGTTCCTCCTCCAGCCTGCCGAGTTGTCCGCCGGGGCAGTAGTGCGGGCCGAACCCGAACGCGAGGTGCGGGTTGGGACTGCGAGTGAAGTCGATCGTCCCGGGGTCAGGGAAGACGTCGGGATCGCGGTTGGCGGCCAGGTAGGAGACGTAGACGGCGTCTCCCGCCCGGATCCGCACGCCCTTGATGTCCACGTCCTCCAGGGCGATCCGGGACAGTCCGACCGCGCTGCGGTGCGGTATCCAGCGCAGCAGCTCGTCGATCGCCCGCGGGCGGATCTCCGGCTCGGTGCGCAGCCGGTCGAGCAGGTCGGGCCGGGTCAGCAGCAGGTAGAACATCTGCCCGCTGTTGTTGGTCACCGCCTCGCCGCCGATCTGCAGGAGGACGGAGAGGCCGACGGCCTCCTCCAGCGTGACCTCCCGGCGGCCCACGGCCGCGCCCAGCAGCGAGGTCACGTCCTCGCCCGTACTGTCCACCCGCAGGGCGATGAGGTCGGCGAAGTAGGCGCGCATCTCACGCTTGGCCTTCTCGCTGACCTCCTTGCCGTGGCTGGAGGACAGGATCAGCTGGGTCCAGATGTGCATGGTGTGCCGGTCGGCGGCCGGAACGCCCATCACCTCGCAGATCACCGCGATGGGGAAGGGGCTCAGGACCGTCGCCGTGAGGTCGGCGGGCGGGCCCTGCCGGACGAGTCCGTCCACCAACTGGTCCAGCATCACGCGGGCCTTGTCCCGGACCCGCTCCACGCCCTTGGAGGTGAGCGCGGGGGCGACCGCTCGGCGCAGCCGGGTGTGGTCGGGCGGATCGAGGAAACCGACCGCGCCACGGTCCGGGATGAAGTGCGGGGCGAGCCGGGTGACCGGCTGCTCCATCACCGCCTCACGGCTGAAGCGCAGGTCGTTGGCCACCGCCCGCACGTCCTCGTACCGGGTGACCAGCCACGCCCAGCCCTCGCCGTTGGGCAGGCGGATCCGGGTGAGCGGACCCTCTCGCATCAGCTCCGCCAGGGTGGGGTCGAAGTCGACCCCCGCCAGGTCCGGCACTTCCCAGTGCCGGACCGGGCAGGCGGCCGCGCCGGGGGCCGCGCCGGCGGCCCCCTCGGCGGGGTCGAGCGGTTCGGTGACGGTCATCGCCGTCAGGCCTCTTCGCCCGAACGCCGCCAGCGGCCCAGCGACATCTCCGCGGTGATGCCGGGACCGAAGCCGGCGAGCAGACCGCGCGCCTGGTTCTCCGCGCCGCCCTCCTCGAACATCCGGCGCAGCGCGTCCAGGACGACGGCGCTCGCGATGTTGCCGTACTCGGTGAGCGTGGAACGGCTGAACCGGAACGCGTGCGGATCGACCTTGAGGAACTTGCTCAGGTCGTCCAGTATTCGCGGCCCGCCGGCGTGGACGATGTAGAAGTCCAGGTCGGACGCGTTCCAGCCGTGCAGCCCCGCCAGGTCCTGGAGGGCCGGCGCCAGCGGCTCCATGGTCGCCGGCACCCGCTTGTCCAGCAGGAAGTGGAAGCCGGTGGCCCGGACGTCGTACATGATCCACTCTTCGGTCTTGGGGATCAGGTACGAGCCGTTGCGTTCGAGCTCGACGCCGGTGCCGCCCTGGCCGCGGACCACGGCGGCGGCGATGCCGTCGCCGAACAGGCCGTTGGAGAGGAGCGATCCGACGCCGAGGTCGGTCGGCTGGTAGCACAGCGAGCAGAACTCGCAGGCCACGATGAGCGCGTTGGCGTTCGGGTACGCCGTGCAGAAGTCGTGCGCACGGTTGATCGCCGCTCCGCCCGCCGCGCAGCCGAGCTGGGCGATCGGGATCTGGCGGGTGGTGGAGTCGAAGTCCATCTCGTTGATCAGCCACGCGGTGAGCGAGGGCATCATGAAGCCCGTGCACGAGACGTAGATGATCACGTCGATGTCGCTGGTGAGCAGCTCGGCGTCGTCGAGCGCTCGCTGGATGACTGCGGGGACCCGCGACTTGGCCTCGACCTCGTAGAGCTTGTTGCGCTCCTCGAAGCCGGGGTGCTTGAGGGTCTCCTCGATCGGCTGCACGATGTGCCGGGTGCGAACGCCCGTGTTCTCGATCAGTCTCAGCGCCAGCGGCAGCTGCGGGTGGTTCTCATGGTGGGAGCGCGCCAGATCCAGCGTCTCCTCCATCGTGATCACGTACTCCGGGACCGACACTGAGGGTTTGCACAAAGTCGCCATGAACCGTGCCTGCTTTCAGCCTTCCGGTGGGTTTTGCCCGACCGGTCAGAGAGGTGGTTCACCTCAGGAGGTGGTTTTCTCACGATCACCCGAGAGGGCGACGATCTCGCGCCGGACTACTCCGAACCGGTGACCCGGTGTCAGGGCCGGATCGGCGCAGAGCTATCGGGACGGAGGGCTCGCGATGCCCGTCACGGCCGCCGAAACACGGAGAAGGACCAGGTCAGGGCCATCTCCGGAGCAGGCCGCGGGTTCGTGGGTCCCGCTCGTGACGGGCGGCCCGGCGAGCCGGGGGACCTTCGCGGCGCCGGGCCTCGAAAACACCGCGTGAAGCGCGCGGTCCGCCGTGTGTTCCTGCATCTGGCTCAGCGGCCGCAGGGGGGCCGGCCGCCGCCGGGTTCCCTCCCTGCTCGCCGGGGACGGTGAACGGGCGGGGGAGGGGCCGGACGCGTACGTCTCATGGCTCGTCCCCGGCGCCGGTCCTGCGGACGGCGTCCCGGCGGTCCCGCGCGGCCTCGCGAGCCGCCGCGCGGGACGCCGAACTACCCCTGCCGGCCGCTGCTGTGGGCGATGCAGGCCACGTCGATCCGGTCGGCGAGCTTCGCCAGTTCGATGGTCAGCGCGGCCACCGTGTCCTCGTCCAGCCCGCTCTCCCCGGCCTCCACCAGCCGCACCCACCGTCCGCCCATGGTCCGCAGCAACTTACTCACGTCGGCCGCGGCCACCTGGAGGGTTCCGCGGTGGTCGACGATCAGAGGCAGAGTCACTTCCCGGTTCACACCCGGATCGTAGCCGCGCGACCCTCACGCACCCTGCCAAACGGTGGTGATGTTGCAGAACTCCCGGATTCCGTGCCCGGACAGCTCACGCCCGTACCCGGACCGCTTCACGCCGCCGAAGGGGAACGCCGGGTGGGACGCGGTCATGCCGTTGACGAACACACCGCCCGCCTGCAGGTCGCGGACGAACCGGTCCATCTCGGCCTCGTCCCGCGTCCACACGTTCGAACTGAGCCCGAAGGGCGAGTCGTTGGCGATGAGGATCGCCTCGTCCAGGTCGCCGGCCCGGTAGAGCGTGGCCACCGGCCCGAACGCCTCCTCCCGGTGGATGCGCATGTCGCGGTGGATGCCGGTCAGCACGGTCGGCGGATAGAACCAGCCGGGACCCTCCGGCCGCTGCCCGCCGCACAGCACCCGCGCTCCCGACCGCCTGGCGTCGTCGACAAGTTCCTCCAGGTCGGCCCGCCCCTGCTCGCTGGCGAGCGGTCCCACGTCCGTACTCTCGTCCATCGGGTCGCCCGTGCGCAGCGCCGCCATGCCCGCCACGAACCGCTCGGCGAAGGCGTCGTAGACGTCCGTGTGCACGATGAAGCGCTTCGCGGCGATGCACGACTGGCCGTTGTTCTGGACCCGCGCGGTGACCGCGGTCCGCGCCGCGCGGTCGATGTCCGCCGACGGCATCACCACGTAGGGGTCGCTGCCGCCCAGTTCCAGCACCGTCTTCTTGATCATCTCGCCGGCGGTGGCGGCGACCGCGCGGCCCGCGGGTTCGCTGCCGGTGAGCGTGGCCGCCCGCACCCGCTCGTCGCGCAGGATCTCGTCGACCGCGCCGGAGCCGATCAGCAGGGTCTGGAAGCAGCCCGGGGGGAAGCCCGCCCGGTGGAAGAGATCCTCCAGGTACAGCGCGGTCTGCGGCACGTTCGACGCGTGCTTGAGCAGACCGACGTTGCCTGCCATCAGTGCCGGCGCGGCGAACCGGACCACCTGCCAGAGCGGGAAGTTCCACGGCATCACGGCCAGCACCGGCCCGATCGGGCGGTAGCGCACCCGTACCCGGGACGCGCCCGAGTCCTTCACGTCCGTCTCCGCCGGCTCCTCGTCGGCCAGCAGTTCCTCCGCGTGGTCGGCGTACCAGCGCATCGCCTTCGCGCACTTCCCGGCCTCCGCGCGGGCCTGCGCGAGCGGCTTGCCCATCTCGGTGGTCATCGTGCGGGCGACGGCGTCCTGGTCCGCGTCCAGCAGGTCGGCGGCCCGGTGCAGCAGGCGGGCCCGCTCGGCGAAGCTGCTCGTGCGGTACGTACGGAACGTCGCCTCGGCGAGTTCGAGCCGGCGTTCGATTTCGTCCTCGTCCATGGCCTCGAACGTCTCGAGCGTCTCGCCTGTCGCCGGGTTCACCGTCGCGATGGGCATGGCTGACCTCCCTGGGAGCGGGTTTGCTTCGACCTTCGCGCGCGGCCCGGTGGACCGCAACGCATGCGCGCCTGTTCAGTCCGTGTGCTCCGCCAGCCGGTCGAGAAACGCGGCCTGCGCCTTGATGATCACCTCACGGGCCCGGTCGGGGGAGAGCCAGGCCACCCGGTCCAGCTCCGGGAACTCCTGGATCCGGCCCGAGCGCGGCGGCCACTCCATCGTGAAGGTGCCGAAGACCGCCGCGGCCGGATCCAGGTCCGCCTCGACGGCCCACACCGTCACGATCTTGCCGTTGGTCTGCCGGACCTCGCCGAGGGCGAGCGCCTCGCCGTCCGGCGGCGGCAGGCCCAGCTCCTCCTGGAACTCCCGGCGGGCCGCCTCCCAGGGGGTCTCGCCCGGCTTGTACTCGCCCTTGGGGACGCTCCACGCGCCCGCGTCCTTCTTCGCGAAGAAGGGGCCGCCCATATGGCCGAGGAGTACCTCGACGCCGTGGTCGGTGTGCCGGAACAACAGCAGTCCGGCGCTTCGCTTCGGTTCCGTCAACGCCGTACCTCCGGATGGGCGGCCAGCAGGGTCTCCACCGTATCGGCCTCCTCGGGCCGTTTGTCCTCGCGGTAGCGGACGACCCGGGCGAACCGCAGGGTGACGCCGGCCGGGTAGCGGGATGACCTCTGCAGGCCGTCGTAGGCGATCTCGACGACGAGCGAGGGGCGTACGGTCACCACCCCGCCGTCGTCGGAGACCTCCAGGTCCTTCAGCCGGGCGGTCTGCCACTCCAGCATCGCGTCGGTCATGCCCTTGAAGGTCTTGCCGAGCATGGCGAACCCGCCGTCCTGGGTGCGGGCGCCGAGGTGGAGGTTGGAGAGCCTGCCGGTGCGCCGGCCGTGTCCCCACTCGGCGGCCAGGACGACCAGGTCGAGGGTGTGCACCGGCTTGACCTTCAGCCAGGAGGCGCCCCGGCGGCCCGCGCTGTACGGGGCGTCCAGGGCCTTGACGACCACGCCCTCGTGGCCGCGTCCCAGGGTGGCGGCGAGGAACTCCTCGGCGGCCGCGGTGTCCCCCGGAGAGGAGACCAGCGCCCGGCGCACCCGCATCGGCTCCGGGACCAGCCGGGCCAGCTCGGTGTGCCGGTCGGCGAAGGGAAGGTCGAGGAGGTCGTGGCCGCCGGCCGAGAGCACGTCGAAGAAGACCGGGGAGACCGGGACCTCGCGGGCGGCCTTCGCCACGTCCGTCCGGGAGCCGACCCGGCCCGCCGTCTCCTGGAAGGACCGGGGCCGGCCCGCCGCGTCGAAGGAGATCACCTCGCCGTCCAGGATGAACCGGTCGCCCGGCAACTCCAGCGCGGCGGAGGTGACTTCGGGCAGACGGTCGGTGATGTCGTCCAGTGTGCGGGTGTAGACGCGTACCGCGCCGCCGTCCCGGTGGACCTGGACCCGGATGCCGTCGAGCTTCTCCTCGACCGCGCACGTGCCCAGTTTGCCGACCGCCTCGGCGACCGAGGAGGCGGTGTGCGCCAGCATCGGCAGCACCGGGCGGCCGACGGTGAGCCGGAAGCGGGCGAGGGCCGGCGGCCCGTCCGCGAGCAGCGCCCCGGCCACCGTCTGGAGCGAACCGGCGAGCATCACCGCCCGGCGCACGTCGGCCGCGTCCGCGCCGGTCGCCTGCGCCAGCCCCTCGACGGCCACCGCGTCCAGGGCGCCCTGGCGGACCTCGCCGGTGATCAGCCCCAGCAGGAAGCGCTGCTCGTCGGCGGTCGCCGCGCCCATCAGCGCGCCCACGAGGCGGGTGCGCTCGGCCTGCGAACCCGGCCCGGCCACCTTGCCCAGCTCGGTCAGCCGGGCGTCGACCTCGCGGACGGTGAGGGCGGGCGCGGCGGCCGGCGGGACCGGGCGGCTCAGCACCTTCCAGCCGACGCCGAGGCGGCCCTGCGGAAGGCGGCCGGCCAGGTAGGGGATGACGACCGGCACGTCGTCCGGGGCCGTCTCCCGGAAGAGGTCGGCGAGCAGTGCGGTCTTGCGGGACCTGGCCGCCGTGGCGGCGACCTCCCGGGACACTTCGGCGAGCCGGCTCAGCAGCATGCAGCCATGGTGCAACGGGCGGCCCCCGGCTACACCCGCACGGTGGCGTCCAGGTCGGCGAAGAGCAGCTCGCCGTTGATCGCCGCACCGGCCCGGTGGCCCCGGCCGGCCGCGTCGACCATCTGCTCGGCGAAGCCGCTCGCGTTCCCGGCCGCCCACAGTCCCGGCACGGTCGTCAGGCCCCGCCCGTCGATCACCGGGTAGCGCGCACTCCTGGCCGGATTGACAAACCTCTTTGCCGAAAATGCAATACGTTCATGACTACCGACGACGTTCTCGCGGGTGTGGGCCCCCGGCTGCGCAGGCTCCGCAAGGAGCGGGAGGTCACCCTCGCCGCCCTCTCCGAGACCACCGGCATCTCGGTCAGCACCCTCTCCCGGCTGGAGGCGGGGCTGCGCAAGCCCAGCCTGGAGCTGCTGCTGCCGATCGCGCAGGCCCACCAAGTGCCGCTGGACGAGCTGGTCGGCGCCCCGCCGGTCGGTGATCCCCGGGTGCGGGCCAAGCCGATGGAGCGGTACGGCCGCACGTTCTGGCCGCTGACCCGGCAGCCCGGCGGTCTGCAGGCCTTCAAGGTGGTCGAGCCCCGGCGGAAGCTCGATCCCGAGCCGCGCACCCACGAGGGGTACGAGTGGCTGTACGTGCTCTCCGGGAGGCTGCGGCTGGTGCTCGGCGACCACGACGTCGTCCTGGCGGCCGGGGAGGCGGCGGAGTTCGACACCCGGGTGCCGCACTGGTTCGGGTCGACGGGGGAGGGGCCGGTGGAGTTCCTCAGCCTGTTCGGGCCGCAGGGGGAGCGGATGCACGTGCGGGCCCGGCCGAGAAGCGCGGCCTGACCCGTCCGCCGTGCGGCCGGCTGTTCCCTCATCGGCAAGCGACCGCTTAGTATGCGATGGACCCCGACGAAGCAGTCTGTGGAGGCACCGCATGCAGGCATGGCAAGTGCACGAGAACGGCGAGCCGAGCGAGGTGATGCGGCTCCAGGAGACGGAGCGGCCCACGCCCGGCGACGGCCAGGTCCTGCTCAAGGTGCGTGCCGCCAACATCAACTTCCCCGACGTGCTGATGTGCCGGGGCCAGTACCAGGTGCGCCCGCCGCTGCCGTTCACCCCCGGCGTGGAGATCTGCGGCGAGACGCAGGACGGGCGCCGGGTGATCGCCAACCCCGCGCTGCCGTACGGCGGTCTCGCCGAGTACGCGGTCGCGGACGCCGCCGCCCTGCTGCCCGCGCCCGACGCGCTCGACGACGCCGAGGCCGCCGCCCTGCACATCGGCTACCAGACGGGCTGGTTCGGACTGCACCGCAGGGCCGGTCTCCAGGCCGGCGAGACGCTGCTCGTGCACGCCGCGGCCGGCGGGGTCGGCAGCGCCGCCGTACAGCTCGGCAAGGCCGCCGGAGCCACCGTGATCGGCGTGGTGGGCGGCGCGGGCAAGGCGGCCGTGGCCCGCGAACTGGGCTGTGACGTCGTCGTCGACCGGCACGCCGAGGACGTGGTCGGCGCCGTCAAGGAGGCCACCGGCGGCCGGGGCGCCGACGTGATCTACGACCCGGTCGGCGGCGAGGCGTACACCCAGTCGGCCAAGACCGTCGCCTTCGAGGGCCGGATCGTGGTCGTCGGCTTCGCCAGCGGCACCATCCCGAGCCCCGCGCTCAACCACGCCCTGGTCAAGAACTACTCGATCCTCGGCCTGCACTGGGGCCTGTACGCCGCCAAGAACCCCAAACTGATCCTGGACTGCCACCAGCGGCTCACCGAGCTGGCCGCGAGCGGCGTCGTCAAGCCGCTGGTCAGCGAGCGGGTCCCGCTCGCCGGGGCCGCGGACGCCGTGCAGCGGGTCGGCGACGGGGTCACCACCGGCCGGGTCACCGTCGTACCGAACGGAGCCACGGCATGACCGACACCGCCGAACTCACCCGCCGTACGGCGGAGTTGCTCGCGGCCTTCCCGCCCGCCACGACGGACCGGCTGGACTTCCTCAGGGCCCGCTTCGACGCCGGACTCGCCTGGGTGCACTACCCGCAGGGCCTCGGCGGACTCGGCGCCCCGCGCTCCCTCCAGGCCGTCGTGGACGCCGAACTGGAGGCCGCCGGCGCCCCCGACAACGACGCGCGCCGCAACGGCATCGGACTCGGCATGGCCGCGCCGACCATCCTCAAGTACGGCACGCAGGAGCAGAAGCAGCGCTTTCTGCGCCCGCTGTGGACCGGCGAGGAGGTGTGGTGCCAGCTGTTCAGCGAGCCCGGCGCAGGCTCCGACCTGGCCGCACTCGGCACCCGCGCGGTTCGCGAGGGCGAGGACTGGATCGTCAACGGGCAGAAGGTGTGGACCTCCGGCGCCCACAACGCCCGCTGGGCCATCCTGATCGCCCGCACCGACCCGAACGTGCCCAAGCACGCGGGCATCACCTACTTCGTCTGCGACATGACCGACCCGGGCGTGGACGTCCGGCCGCTACGGCAGATCACCGGCGAGGCCGAGTTCAACGAGGTCTTCCTCACCGACGTCCGCATCCCGGACTCCCGGCGCCTCGGGGAGGCCGGCGACGGCTGGCGGGTCGCGCAGACCACGCTGAACAACGAGCGCGTCGCCATCGGCGGCATGCGGCTGCCCCGCGAGGGCGGCATGATCGGCCCGGTCGCGCGCACCTGGCGTGAACGGCCCGAACTGCGCACCCACGACCTGCACCAGCGGATGCTGAAGCTGTGGGTCGAGACCGAGGTCGCCCGGCTCACCGCCGAACGGCTGCGCCAGCAGCTGGTCGCCGGGCAGCCCGGCCCCGAGGGCGCCGGCATGAAGCTCGCCTTCGCCCGCCTCAACCAGGAGATCAGCGGCCTGGAGGTCGAACTCCGCGGTGAGGAGGGTCTGTTGTACGACGACTGGACCCTGCGCCGGCCGGAGATGGTGGACTTTGTCGGCCGTGACACCGGCTACCGGTACCTGCGCGCCAAGGGCAACAGCATCGAGGGCGGGACCAGCGAGGTCCTGCTGAACATCGTCGCCGAGCGCGTGCTGGGGCTGCCCAGCGAGCCGCGCACCGACAAGGACGTCGCCTGGAAGGACCTCGCCCGATGACCGACCTGCTGTACTCGGAGGAGGAAGAGGCGTTGCGGGCCGCGGTGCGTGACCTGCTGGCCGACCACTGTGACGCGGCGGGCGTCATCGCCCGCACCGAGTCGGACGCCCCGCACGACCTGGCCGCCTGGAAGGCGCTCGCCGAGGGCATGGGCCTGGCCGGTCTGCTGGTTCCGGAGGACATGGGCGGCCAGGGCGCCTCGCACCGGGAGGTCGCCGTCGTCCTGGAGGAGCTGGGACGAGCGGTGGCACCGGTGCCGTACCTGAGCAGCGCGGTGGTGGCCACGGAGGCGCTGCTGGCCTGCGGCGACGAGGAGTTGCTCGGGCAGCTGGCCTCGGGCCGGACGATCGGCGCGCTGGCCGTGGGCCTGCATGCCGCCCCGGACGCCGACTTCAGGACCGTACGTGTCGAAGCGGGGCTTTTGCACGGCGAGTTGACCGGGATCGCCGACGCGGTCGCCGCGGACGTCCTGCTGGTGCCCGGCGACGACGGCGGCCTGTACGCGGTCCGGGCGGCCGAGACGCGGATCGCTCCGCAGGTGTCCTTCGACCTGACCCGGCCGCTCGCCGCGGTCACCCTCGACGGCGCCCCCGGGCGCCGGGTGGGCGACGCCGGACCCGCCGTACGCCGCGCCCTGCGGGCCGGGGCCGGGCTGCTGGCCTCCGAGCAGTTCGGGCTCGCCGAGTGGGCGTTGACCGAGACCGTGCGGTACCTCAAGGAGCGCAAGCAGTTCAACCGGCCGGTGGGCGGGTTCCAGGCGCTCAAGCACCGGCTGGCGCAGCTGTGGCTGGAGGTGGTGAACCTGCGGGCCGCGGCACGCGGGGCCGCCGACGCGCTGGCCCGGGGCGAGGACGCCGACGTGCTGGTGGCCGTCGCGCAGGCCTACGCGGGGCCGGTCGCCGTGCACGCCGCGGAGGAGGCGCTCCAGTTGCACGCGGGCATCGGGATGACCTGGGAACATCCGGTCCACCTGTATCTCAAGCGCGCCAAGGCGGATTCGATCGCCTTCGGTACGGCGGGCGCGCACCGCGAGGCGCTGGCCGAACTGGTCGACCTCCGGGCCCCGTGATCCCGGCCCCGTGATCCCGGCCCGGTGATCCCGGCCCCGTGATCCCGGGCCGCTGGCCGGGGCCCCTCGGGTTCGCGGGCCTGGCACGAGACCGCGGGCCCCGCATGGGAGCCCCGTGCCTCGCACGTGCCCGCGCGCCGGTCCGGCAGGCACCCGAGCCAGCGGCCGGCCCGGCTCGGGCACGGGCGGCTCGCGCGGCTCGGCGGCTCGGGCACGGGCGGGTCGCGCCGCTCGGCCGTCCGCACAGGCTGCTCGCCGGTCCGCCCGCCCGTCGGGTGTCGTGACACCACCCGATCGGGGGACGTGTCGACCGCACGGGCCTCCCCTCCGCTACGCCACACTTGCGGCCGAACGCCCTGGGACGGGCGTGGCGGAGGAGGTTCGCGATGGCCGTTTCCATCTCTGTGGTGCTGCTGCTCCTGTTGCTGGCCGTGCTCTTCATGCGCCAGGGCGGGCTGAAGATCTCGCACGCCCTGGTCTGCATGCTGCTCGGCTTCTACCTGGCCAGCACCAGCATGGCGCCCACCATCAGCAGTGGGCTCACCGCGACGGCGGACATGGTGAGCAGCCTGCGTCCGTGAGCCGCCGGACGCGGCCCGCGGTCACGGTGTCGAGAAGACGCCGATCCCGTTCGCCACGGGCCGTTCCGGGCTCACGGTCGGGTGGTTGAGAACGCGCACGGTCCGGCCGCGCTGGGTGCGGGCGACCAGTGTCGAGGAGCCGCCGCCGTCCAGGCTGAACGCATCGGAGGCCCCCAACGCCCGCATCTCCCGCGCCACTTCGGCGATGGTCAGCCCGCCGCGGTAGGGCTTCGCGCCGTCCAGCGCGAGCAGCAGGAGCCGTCGCCCGCCGCTCGTGAGGCCCGCGGCCGTACGGACGGCCGCGGTGGCGTCGTCGAGCCCGGCCGCCGGCCGGCCGCCGCGCAGCACCGGGTAGCCGCCGACCGCGAAGCGGTACGGGATCCTGGTGGCCGAGGCCACCAACCGCCCGCGGAACGTGACCCGTTGGCCCTTGGTGAGCCGACGCAGCCGGTCCGCGCCGGCCTCCCGGCCCAGCAGGACGGTCGTGTCGGCGGCGATCGGGCCGCTGCCCGGCGCCGTGGCGGTGGCGACGACCCTGCCGCCGCGGATCCGCACCTCGTAGGTGTCCGTGCTGCACCCGGCCGCCCGGTCGGTGTCCGAACCGCAGGTGGCGCGCTTGCGGGAGGCCGGACCCCACGCGGCGGTGTAGGCGCCGACGGAGTTCTGCGCCAGCGCGTACTGGTTGAGCCCGCGCAGCGCGAGGTTCCCGCCGGGGGTGCCGACGGTCCCGGCCAGCGTCAGCCGGTCCAGCCGGGCCCTGCGGTCCACGCCGACGCCGAGGACGTCGGTGGTGTCGGCGCCGGGCGGCAACGACGGGCCGAACCGCTGGGCCGTCGGCACCGCGGCCTTGAGCACCCGGCCGTGGGCGATCGCCGGGCCGACGCTCGCGCCGGTCGCGGCCACCCCCGGGTGCTGGGTCTCGGAGATGTCGAAGAAGTCGCCGTTCACGCCCGCGACCGCGCCCGCCGCGTCGGCCATCGCGGACACCTGCGACCGGGCGGCCACCGCACCCGGGGTGAGGAGGTCCACGTGGACGTGCGGATCGGTCAGGTCGACGGTCAGCAGATGCGCGTGGACGGTGCCCCTGGCCGCCGAGAGGTCGAACTCCCGGTAGTCGACGCCGGACGCGATCCGCCCGGTGCCGGTCGCGGCGCCCGCCGGTGCCGCCCCCGCGAGGGCGGCGCCGGCCAGGACGCCGGAGGTCGTGAGAATGGTGAACAGAGTTCGGCCGGTCGCCGCAAGTCGTCTCTGACGATGCGTCACCGCACCCCCTGATGTCTCGTCGAGTAACGCGGGACTCAGGGAAGTGCAGCAGACCGGAGTGACCGGCAGGGCGGTCAGACGTCGACTACGCGAGAACGGGTGAGAAAACGCACCCCCTCGGGTGCCTCCAGCGAGAATCCGCTACCGCGTCCGGGCACCACGTCCACGATCAGCCGGGTGTGGCTCCACACGTCGTACTGGCTGCGGGACATCCAGAAGGTGACCGGCTCCTCGACGCCGTCCACCGCCAGCTCGGCCAGCAGCACGTCCGAGCCGCCGGTGCGGAACTCGCCGTCGGGGTAGCACATCGGCGCGCTGCCGTCACAGCAGCCGCCGGACTGGTGGAACATCAGCGGGCCATGCTGGGCGCGGAGCCGGCGCACCAGCTCGGCCGCCTGCGGGGTGAGCTCGACGCGCGGAGGCGCTGCCTGGTCGTCCATGGTCACCCTCCTGGGGCGGGGTGTCGGGTCCCCCCAGTCTCACCCCTCGTCACCGGCCGGTCCATAAGCGGTCGTTGACGTCCCGGCGCGCGGAGCCGCGGCGGCACGGAGCCGGGCGGGCGGCACGGGCCGGGAGCGCCGCGGAGAAGGCCGCCGAGCGGGCGGCCCTGTGGGCCCATTGACCCGGGTGCGTCCGCATCCTTAATCTACATCTCCATATGTAGATGTCGTTTCTTCCGTGTAAGGACGTTCCGCCCATGAGCCAGCCCGTCGTCACCCGCTTCTCCGTGTACCCGGTGGCCGGCCGGGACTCCATGCTGCTCAACCTCTCCGGCGCCCACGCCCCCTACTTCACCCGCAACGTCCTGGTCGTCGAGGACTCCGAGGGCAGGACCGGGCTCGGCGAGGTGCCGGGCGGGGAGGCGATCACCCGGACGCTGCGGGACGCGGAGCCGTTGGTCGTCGGCGCGCGCCTGGGCGACCACAAGCGGGTGCTGCGGGCGATCGGGGAGGCGTTCGGCGGCCGGGACGCCGGCGGCCGCGGTGAACAGACCTTCGACCTGCGGACGACCGTGCACGCCGTCACCGCCGTCGAGTCCGCCCTCCTCGACCTGCTCGGCCAGCACCTGGAGGTGCCGGTCGCCGCCCTGCTCGGCGACGGCAAGCAGCGCGACTCGGTGCGCGTCCTCGGCTACCTCTTCCACGTCGGCGACGCGGGCCGCACCGACCTCGACTACCTCGGCGAACCCGACGCCGACGTGCCCTGGCACCGCGTCCGGCACGAGGAGGCCCTGACTCCGGAGGCGATCGTCCGGCAGGCGGAGGCGGCCTACGACCGCTACGGCTTCCGGGACTTCAAGCTCAAGGGCGGGGTCCTCGCCGGTGCCGAGGAGGTCGAGGCGGTCCGGGCGCTGAAGCGGCGTTTCCCCGAGGCCAGGATCACCCTCGACCCCAACGGCGCCTGGTCCCTGCGGGAGGCCGTCGAGCTGTGCCGGCCGCTGCTGGGCACCCTCGCCTACGCCGAGGACCCCTGCGGGGCCGAGGACGGCTACTCCGGGCGCGAGATCCTCGCCGAGTTCCGCCGGGCCACCGGCCTGCCCACCGCCACCAACATGATCGCCACCGACTGGCGGCAGCTCACCCACGCCCTGGCCCTGCAGTCGGTCTCCATCCCGCTCGCGGACCCGCACTTCTGGACCCTGAGCGGCTCGGTGCGGGTGGCCCAGCTCTGCCACGCGACCGGACTGACCTGGGGATGCCACTCCAACAACCACTTCGACATCTCGCTGGCCATGATGGCGCACTGCGGCGCCGCGGTCCCCGGCGACTACAACGCGCTGGACACGCACTGGATCTGGCAGGAGGGCCGGGAGCGCCTCACCGTCGCACCGCCCCGGATCGTCGACGGTGAGGTGGCCGTCACCGACGCCCCCGGCCTCGGCGTCCGGCTCGACATGGACCGGCTGCTCGCGGCCCACGCCCGCCACGAGGAACTCGGCCTCGGCGCGGGCCGCGACGACGCGGCCGGGATGCGGTACCTCGTGGACGGCTGGACCTTCGACGCCAAGCGGCCCTGCCTGGTGCGCTGAGGCCGTCAGGCTCCCCGGACCGCCGGCTCCTTCTCCTCGGCGGGCTGTCCCGCCGCCCGGAGCGTCGCCGGCCGCTCCCGCGGGGTGCGCAGCAGGACCGCCGCGACCACGGCGGCCAGCAGGGTGAGGCTGCCCGCCGTGATCAGGCACAGCCGCATCCCGTCCAGGAAGGATTCGCCCAGCGCGCCCAGCGCCTGGCCGGTCCGCGGGCCCAGGTCCAGGCCGGCGACCGCGCCGAGACCGTCCGCCCGCGCGACCGAGACGACCCGGTCCTGCGCCGCGCCGGTGACTCCGGCGCCGGTCAGGTGACCGGGCAGCGCGTCCACGGCCCGGGTGGTGAGCAGGGCGCCCAGGACGGCGGGCCCGAGGGCGCCGCCGACCTGCCGGAACGCGTTGTTGCCCGCGGCCGCCATGCCGGCCAGGTGGTACGGCACGGAGGCCACCGCGGTCGCCGTCATCGGGGTCATGACCAGGCCCATGCCCAGGCCCAGCAGGACGAGCCGCCAGGCGGCCGACGCGAAGGAGGTGTCGGCGGCCAGCGTGGTCAGCGCGAACTGCGCCCCGGCGACCAGCAGCAGACCGCCGGTGATCATCCAGCGCGCGGAGATCCGGTGCATCAGCCGTCCCGCCGGGCCGCCGACCAGCAGCGCCGCGCCGGTCACCATCAGCAGCCGCCAGCAGGCCTGCAGGGTGTCCAACCGCTGCACCATGCCGAAGTAGAGGCTGAGGACGAAGAAGAACCCGATCAGCGCCAGGAAGCTGATCATCGCCACCAGGGTGGTGGCGGTGAAGGCGGGGCTGCGGAACAGGCTCAGGTCCAGCATCGGGCTGTCGCTGCGCCGTTCCACCAGGACGAAGGCGGCACCGGCGGCCACCGCGGTGAACAGCGCCACCATCACCCCGGCGTCCGTGAACGAGCCCGCGCCGCCCTCGATCACGCCGTAGACCAGGGCGGTGATCGCGAGCGTGGCGGTGAGCTGGCCGGGCCAGTCGAGCCGCCGGCCGTGCGGGGCCCGGGAGTCGGTCAGCTGCCGGGCGGCGACGGCGACGGCGAGCAGCGCCACCGGGACCGACGGCAGGTAGATCCAGCGCCAGGAGAAGTGCGCGACGACCACACCGGCGATCACCGGGCCGATCGCCAGGGCCCCCATCAGGCAGGTCGCCCATATGCCGATGTACTTGCCGCGCTCCCGGTGGTCGGGCACCACGTGGCTGATCAGCGCCAGCGTGGTCGGCAGCAGCGCGGCCGCACCGGCACCGGCCAGCGCCTGACCGGCCCAGACCACCTCGACGGAGTGCGCGCACAGGGCGGTGACCGCCCCGGCGGCGGAGCAGAGCAGACCGGCCTGGAAGACCTTCTTGCGTCCGTGGACGTCACCGAAGACGCCCGCGGTGAGGATGAACGCGGCCATCGGCAGCACGAACGCGTCCTGCACCCAGGACAGTTGGGCCGTCGACGCGTTCAGCGCCGCCTGGAGCGCGGGCAGGCTCACGGCGACGGTGGTGACGGGAAGGTAGGCGACGAAGACGCCCAGGCAGGCCATGACGATCGTGGCCGCCCGCCGCTCGACCGGCGGGCTCGCCGGTGTCGTGACGTTCACGGAGATACTCCTTCGCGGCGCGCCGCGCCGCGGTCGAGGCCCCGGCGGACCGGCGGCCTGTGTCGTACGGGCGTCCGGTGGGAGACCCGCCGCCACAGCATCCGGTCCCGCGCGCACAACCACCAAGCAACCGCGGCTCCGGCAGCAGAATCCTCCAGATGTGCGCGGGCCCATGCCACACTTCCACCATGGTCGACGACGTGGACAGGAAGATCCTCCGTGCGTTGCAGTGCGCGCCCCGGCTGTCCTTCCGCCGGATCGGAGAGGTCGCGGGCGTCTCCGAACAGACCGCCGCCCGCCGCTACCAGGCATTGCGGCGCAGTGGCGCGCTCCGGGTGGTGGGACTGGTCAGCCGGCGCGTGCACGGCGCCGCGGAGTGGGTCGCCCGCATCCGCTGCCGTCCCGACCGCGTCGCCCCGCTCGCCGAGGCCCTCGCCCGCCGGCCCGACATCTCCTGGGCCCATCTGGCGTCCGGCGGCTCGGAGATCATCTGCGTCATCCGCGCCCCGCTCGACATGCCCGGCGAGGACGTGCTGCTCCGGCAGCTGCCGAGGTCCGCCTCGGTGCTGGACGTCAGCGTCGACCTGATCATCCACAACTACGACGCGCCCGGCACCGCGGGCTGGACGGGCTACGGCGAGAACCTGGACCCCGAACAGGTCGGCAGGCTCACCTCGGAGCGGCCGCCGCCCACCGCCGGACCCCCGCTCCCGCCCACCGACGAGGACGCGCCGTTGCTGGAGGCCCTGGCCCAGGACGGCCGGACCACCCACACCCGGCTCGCCGAACTCACCGGCTGGTCCCTGTCCCGGGTCGCGAGGCGGCTGGAGGCGCTGGAGGCCTCCGGCACCCTGGAGTACGAGGTCGAACTCCTGCCGGAGCGGCTGGGCCACTGGCTGCACGCCATCCTCTGGCTGCGGGTGCCGCCCGCCGAGCTCGAACGGGTCGGTGCGGAGGCCGCGGGCTACGCCGAGGTCCCCTTCGTCGGCGCCATCAGCGGGGAGCACAACCTGATGGTCTCCGTCATCGCCCGCGACCCCGAGGACTTCTACCGCTTCCTGACCACCCGGATCGCCGCCACGCCGGGCATCGACGCCTACGCCGTCAGCATCAGCGTCCACCACCTCAAGAAGGCGGCGTCCCTCATCTCCCGGGGCCGGCTGGTACCGCCGTAGGCCACCGGGAGGACCGCCGACGGGTCTCGCTCCGGGGCCGCGGCCGGGTAGGATGTCCGACCGGACACCGGCGGCGACGTGCCGTCCGGCATTGAGACTCCTTGCTTGAGCACGCTATTCTGCCGCGATGAGCGACGAGGAGCCACTGACCGACCACGAAGAGCGCCTCTGGCGTGCCCTGCTCCGCGTGACCGTCGCGCTGCCGCGCTCGCTGGACGACGACCTGCTGCGGTCCACGGGGCTCACGCTCACCGAGTACGTCGTCCTGATGAACCTCTCCGAGGCCGAGAACCGCGAGCTGCGGATGACCGACCTCGCCTCGGCCACCGCCCTGTCCGCGAGCCGCATCACCCGGGTCGTGGACGCGCTGCAGAACCGCGGCCAGGTGGTCAAGCGGCGCTACGAAGGAGACGCGCGGGGCAACGTGGCGACCCTCACCCCGGAGGGACTCCGGCGCGTCCAGGACGCCTACCCGGTGCATCTGGCGAGCGCCCGCAAGCGGGTCGTGGACCTGCTCGACGGCAGGTCGGTGGCGGCCATGGCGCGCCAGTTCGAAGCGGTGGCGGACAAACTCGACTGAGTTCCCGGGTCCGGGCCCCCGCCGAAGCGGCGACCCCGAGCCGGTCACCGCCCGCGCCGGGCCCGGCGGGCCTCGGCCAGTGCGGGCAGCAGGGACAGGACGACGATCACGCCGACCAGCGGCAGCAGATAGCGGTCGATGTGCGAGACGGACGAGCCCAGCGCGAACCCGGCGAGGACGAAGGTCTGCGACCAGAGCAGACCGCCGACCGTCTGCCACAGCGTGAATGGCCGCACGGGCACCCCCAGTGCCCCGGCGGCCGGGTGCAGCACCGTCCGCAGCAACGGCACGAAACGGCCGATGACCAGTGCCTTGCCGTATCCGTAGCGGGCCAGCAGACGCTCCGCGCGGGCCGCGCCGGACTTCACCCGCCGGCTGGAGGTGCGGGCCAGCAGCGGACGGCCGCCGTGCCGTCCGATCAGATAACCCACCTGGCCGCCCGCCACGGCACCGACGGCCGCGCACACCAGCACCTGCCACAGCTCCAGACGGGGACCCCGGTCCGCGGTCGCCGCGCACAGCACACCGGCCGGGAAGAGCAGGGTGTCGCCCGGCAGGAAGAAGCCGACGACCAGCAGCGCCGACTCGGCGAAGATCACCACCAGCACGGCCAGCGCCCCGAAGGCGGCGAGCAACGAGGCACTGTCCGTCGGATTGACGGCGATCACCCTCGGCACCTCCCCGTCCCGTACGCCGGTCGCTTCCCTCAAGTGTCACGTGCCGGGGGCCGGGGCGCCGCGCCGCGCCATCGGGGAGCGTCAGGCCGAGGGGTACCCGAGCTGGCGTCTCATGTACGGGGTCATGAGGGTCTTCGCCTTGGCCATGGTGGTGGCCCGGGTGCCGAGGACCGCGCTCTCGCCGAGCGGCACCGGCAGCACGGTCACGCCGTCGGCCGGCCCGAAGGGCACGATCAGCGGGGTGCGCCGGACGGCCCGGTAGGTCCGCAGCTTGTTGCCGTGCCGCCCGGAACCGCGCAGGTAGGAGAGGATGTTGTGGGCCGCGACCTCGGCCTGGGCGAGCGCGGCCGGGGTGACCTTCAGTTCGGTGACGTCGTTCACGTCGCCGACCGCGAACACGTCCGGCCGGCCCTCGACCCGCAGCGTCCGGTCGACCTTGACGTGTCCCGTCCCGGTCAGCCAGTCGCCGTGCCCGGCCAGACGCAGCCAGAGCGTGTTGGGGGTGGTGCCGGTCGCCCAGAAGGAGAGGTCGGCGGCGACGATCCCGCCGTGGGTGTCGCGATAGGTGCCGAAGTCGGCGCCTGGTGACATGAACGAGTCCAGGCGGACGGTCACGTCGTGGGCGGTCAGCCAGGTTCTGGCCCGGCGTCCGGCACGGGCGCTGCCGGTGGAGTGCAGCAGCTCCCGCCCGGAGTGCGCGAGGGTGACCCGCGCGTCCGGCCGGGCCAGCCGGATCTCGGCACTGAGCTCGACGCCGGACGGACCGCCGCCGACGACCAGGATGTGGCCGGCGGCGGCGATGCCGTGCTGGTGCTCGGCGAAGGCCTTCGCGGCCTCGTCGGGGGTGGTGCCGACGAAGCGGGCCGGCTCGGGGTAGTCGGCTCCGGTGGCCACGACCAGGACGTCGTAGGGCAGCCGGTCGCCCGTGGCGAGGGTGACCCGGCGCTCCGCGGTGTCGATGCGGACCGCCTTGCCCACCACCAGACGGCCGTGCGTCAGCAGCCTGTCGTACGGGATGAACGGGGCGCCCGTCCACTCCGGGCGGACACCCGCGCGCAGGGAGGCGATGCGGTGGAAGAAGACCTCCTTGCGGTCCACGAGGGTGACGTGCGCCGCGGCGTCCAGTCTCCTCGCCAGCCGCACGCCCGCGTAACCGCCGCCGATCACCACTATGTTGCCGTCCCGCACGGTGATTCTCCTGTGCCAGGTGGGGGGAATGGCGGCGAGCCTAACATTTGAAACATCAAGCGCAGGGCGGGTTCTGTGAGGGTGCTGCGAAGACGCCCGGGGCCGGTGCGGTCCGGCTGTCCGGCGGTGTCCGCCCCGCGTCGCGGGCCGCGGTCAGGGCGCGGCGGCCGGAGCGGGTGCCGTCGCCGTCCGCCACTCGTACAGCCGTCCGGTGACCTCGGTCAGGTCGGCGATGAACATGGCCGCCAACTCGGCGGTGAATCCGGTGCGTACGACGAGGCGCAGCACGGAGACGTCCTGGCAGGGCGCCGGGAACGTGTACGCGGGCAGGTGCCAGCCGCGGGCGCGCATCGCCTGCGAGATGTCGAAGACCGTCAGGCCCTCGGTGCCGGGCGCGAGCCGGAAGGCGAAGGCAGGCAGTTCGGAGCCGTCGGTGACCAGTTCGTAGGGCGTGATGCCCTGGATGCGCGCGGCGAGCGCGCGGGCCGTCGTGCGGTTCTGGGCCGCCAGGTTGCGCAGCCCCTCGAAGCCGTAGCGCAGGAAGCTGTAGTACTGCGCGACGACATGGGCGCCCGGGCGGGAGAAGTTGAGGGTGAAGCTGGGGGAGCAGCCGCCGAGGTAGTCGACCTCGAAGACCAGGTCGTCGGGGAGGGCCTCGGCGTTGCGCCACAACGCCCAGCCCAGGCCCGGGAAGACGTGCCCGTACTTGTGCCCCGAGGTGTTGATGGAGGCGACGCGTTCGAGCTGGAAGTCCCAGAGCAGCCCCGGGTCGAGGAAGGGGGCCACCATCGCGCCGGAGGCGCCGTCGACGTGCACGGGGATGTCGGTGCCGGTGGCGGCCTGGTATCCGTCCAGGGCCAGGCAGATGTCCGAGACGGGCTCGTAGGAGCCGTCGAAGGTGGACCCGAGGACGGTGACGACGCCGATCGTGTTGTCGTCGCAGTAGGCGGTGAGCGTGTCCGGCGTGAGGTGGTAGCGGCCCGGTTCCATCGGGACGTAACGCGGCTCCACCTCGAAGTAGTTGGCGAACTTCTTCCAGCACACCTGGACGTTGGCGCCCATCACGATGTTCGGGCGCGCGGTGTCCTTGCCCTGCGCGCGCCGGCGGTCCTGCCAGCGGCGCTTGAGCGCGAGGCCGCCGAGCATGGCCGCCTCGCTGGAGCCGGTGGTGGAGCAGCCCCGGACCTGCTCCGGGTACGGCGCGTGCCACAGCCGGGCGAGCATCCGTACGCAGCGCCCCTCCATGGCGGTGATCTGCGGGTACTCCGCGCGGTCCGCGAGGTTCTTCTCCGCGGTCTCCGCCATCAACTGCCGTGCCTGCGGCTCCATCCACGTGGTCACGAAGGTGGCGAGGTTGAGCCGGGCGTTGCCGTCGAGCATGAGCTCGTCGCGGACCCGGCGGCCGACCTGGTCGGGCGAGGAGGCGTGCGCGGGCAACTCGTCGACGGGCAGGAGCAGATGGTCGTCGAGCGGCGGCAGCCCGGCGACGGCCGGGCGGTCGGGTTCCGGTTCGGGTTCGGGTTCGGTCGCGGGGGAGACGATGAGGGTGTCGAACTCGGGTGCGGTCATGACGTCGGTATGCGGGATGGGCATGAGTGACTCGATGCCTTTCTTGTCCGTACGGCCCCGTGCACTCCGAAGCTAGATCTCTTTTCGGTGCGGCATCTGTGCCGATTACACCGATCCAGCGACCGGTTTGCGGACTGATGAACTGGATTTTCCCATCCACATACTGGGGGGCCCGGCCGCATGCCCCGACAGGCCGAACGCGCTCGTCCGCGCACCGCCCGTGCCGGACCCGTCCGGCGGATCAGGCCGAGGCGGGTGGCGCGCACCTCACCGGCGTGGTCCGGCGGACGGGTCCGGGCGCCCCGGATGCGCCGCGGGCCGGGGTGCGGGCAGGGCGGCGAGTCCGGCCCGCAGGAAGGCCATCGCCGTCTCGATGTCGTGCTCCCGGGGGGTCTGGCACATCACCTCGCACACGACGGCGGCCGCCGCCGCGGCCGCCATGCGCGGGCCGAAGTCGTCCGGCGTCTCGCCGCGCTCCTCGGCGAGGATGCGCGTGCCCTCCTGGATGACCTCCGTCAGCCGGGTGTTGGCGACCGCCTTGACCTGCGGATTGAGTTCGAGCATGCGGTCGTGGAGGTCGTCCAGCTCGCTGTGGTCGGCGGCCTCGGCCCGCAGCCAGTCCTCCAGCGAGTCCACGATCGAATGACCCGCCGCGCGGTCCCTCACGGCCGTGCCCAGCCGGTCGGTGAACGCGTCGAAACGCGAGGTCGCCAGCTCCAGCTTGGACGGGAAGTACAGCGTGACCGTGCGCGGCGAGACCTCCGCGGCCTCGGCGATGTCGGCGATCGTCGTCGCCTCGAAGCCGCGGTCGGCGAACAGCCGGTAGGCGGCTCTGAGGATCGCTTCCCGGCGGCGCGCCTTGGAGCGCTCGCGCAGACCCTCGCTCGTCATGAGCAGCACTTTACCATCGGACGCGTATTTACAGTCAACTGTAAAAATGCCGTACGTTGTTACCGGCCGAGTGGTCGAGGGAGAGGGAAGAGGAACATGGCGTCACGCCTGTACACCTGGGGGCGATGGGCGGTACGCCGTCGCGGCCGGGTCATCGCGGTCTGGGTGCTGCTGCTCGCCGTCGTCGGTGGTCTCGGGATCGCACTGCACGGCAAGGCGACCACCGAGTTCTCGGTGCCCGGGATCGAGTCGCAGCAGGCCCAGGAGCTGCTGAAGAAGGAGTTCCCGCAGGCCTCCGGCGGCGTGGCCCGGGTGGTCTTCGCGGCCCCCGAGGGCGGCCGGCTCACCGCGCCCCGGACCCGGGCGGCCCTGGAGGCGAGCCTCAAGGAGGCCGCCCGGATACCCGGCGTCCTGGACGTCTCCGACCCGATCAGGACCAGGACGGTCGCCGCGGACCTGCGCATCGGCTACGCCGACGTCCGCTTCCGGCAGCAGGCCAGCGACGTGCCGCAGTCGTCCAAGGACGCCCTGGACCGCGCGATGACCAAGGCCCGTCACGCCGGCCTCACCGTCGAGTTCGGCGGCTCGGCCATGGACGTCAAGACGGAGGTCGGCGGACCGGCCGAAGTGGTCGGCGTGGTCGTCGCCTTCGCCGTGCTGGCCCTGGCGCTCGGCTCGCTCGTCGCCGCCGGACTGCCGCTGCTGACCGCCCTGGTGGGCGTCGCCGTCGGCGTCCTCGGCGTGCAGTTCGTCTCGCGCTGGGTCGAGATGACCAGCACCGCCACCGTGCTCGCCCTGATGATCGGCCTGGCCGTGGGCATCGACTACGCCCTGTTCATCATCTCCCGCCACCGCGAGCAACTCGCCGACCCCGACCAGGACATGGCGGACTCGATCGCCCGGGCCGTGGCCACGGCCGGCGGCGCGGTCGTCTTCGCCGGCGCCACCGTGATCATCGCGCTGGCCGCGCTGGCGGTCACCGGTATCCCGTTCCTGACCGTCATGGGCCTGGCCGCGGCCGCGACCGTGCTGCTCGCCGTGCTCGTCGCCGTCAGCCTGGTGCCCGCCGCCCTCAGCCTGTTCGGTGAACGGCTGCGGCCCCGCGCCCACCGCCCCGCGCCCGCCGACGCCCGCCCGCGACGCGAACGCGCCGCCGGCTCCTGGGGCTTGGCGTGGGGCCGGGCCGTCACCCGCAGGCCGCTGCTGGTCCTCCTCGCCGGCACCCTCGGCCTGCTCGCGCTCGCCGTGCCCGCCCGCGACCTGCGCCTCGGCCTGCCCAGCAACGCCTCGCAGCCCGTCGACAGCACCCAGCACAAGAGCTACGACCTGCTGACGGAAGGCTTCGGGCCCGGCTTCAACGCCACCCTGACCGCCGTGGTCGACCTGGACCGGATCCCGGCCGCCGACCGCACGGCCACCGTCACGTCGCTGAGCAGGTCCCTGGCGAGCGACCGCGGAGTGGCGGTCGTCGCCCCGCCGGTCACCAACGCCGACGCCACCCTCGCCGTCGTCGCCGTGGTCCCGAGGACCGGCCCGGACGCGCAGGCGACCACCGACCTCGTGCACCGGCTGCGCGAGAACGCGACCACCGTCCGCAAGGCCGGCGGCACCCTCTACATCGCGGGCACGACGGCCGCCGCGATCGACGTCGCGGGCAAACTGTCCGACGCGCTGCCGCTGTTCGTCGCCATCATCGTGATCCTGGCGCTCCTGCTGCTGACCATCGCCTTCCGGTCCCTGCTGGTCCCGGTCAAGGCCGCCCTCGGCTTCCTGCTGTCGGTCGCCGCCTCGCTGGGCGCCACCGTGTGGGTCTTCCAGGAAGGCCATCTCAACGGCGTGCTCGACATCCCCTCCGCCGGGCCGGTCACCAGCTTCCTGCCGGTCCTGCTCATCGGCGTGCTCTTCGGACTGGCCATGGACTACGAGGTGTTCCTCGTCAGCCGGATGCGGGAGCACCACGAGCACACCGGGGACGCGGCCGAGGCGGTCACGCGGGGGGTGGCCCGCAGCGGCCGGGTGGTGAGCGCCGCCGCCCTGATCATGGTCGCGGTCTTCGGCGGCTTCGTCTTCAACCACGACCCGATCATCAAGTCCATCGGTTTCGCCCTGGCGTTCGGCGTCCTGGTCGACGCGTTCGTGGTCCGCATGACGCTGGTCCCGGCGGTCATGGCCCTGCTGGGCCGCCGCGCCTGGGGCCTGCCCGGCGCGCTCGACCGCATCACCCCGGACGTGGACATCGAGGGCGCCAAGCTGCCGGGTCCCGCCCCGGTCAAGCCGGAGCGCAGGGAGCCTGAGCCGGCCGCCGGCTGACCGGTCCCGGGCCCGGCCGACGACGACGAGCCGCCGGCCGGGCCCGGCCCGGCCCGGCACCCCGCGCCGAGGCGCGCACCCGGCCCGGCTCCGCCCTGCTGCTCCGGCGGAGCCGGCTCGACGTCTTCGAGACCGAGCCGCTCGCCCCGGGCGACCCGCTGCGCTCCCTGCCCAATGTCCTCGTCACTCCGCATCTGGGGTACGTCACCGAGGGCAACTACCGCACCTTCCACACGCAGGCGGTGGAGGACATCGCCGCCTTCCTGGCGGGCGACCCCGTGCGGCGGCTGACACCGACGGCGGGAATCAGCCCGACGGAGTGTTGTAGTTGACGATTCCGTCCACCATCAGGGCGACCGCACCGGCCAGCGGACTGGCCGCCCCCGCGCCGACGACGTCGGGCAGTCGGTGCGCCTCGGCCTCGCCGGCCGCCACCATGCCCCAGAACGCGTTGTAGCCCGAGGGGTCCGCCGGTTTGTCGGCGGCCGCCCCGACCGTGAGGACACCGTCAGCCTCGGTCACCGCGAGCGCCCCCATCTGCCGCAGCGTCTCGGGGTCGCGCTCCTCGGTGGCCACCACACTCCAGCCCGCCGCCTCGGTGTGCCGGACCGCGGCGAGGAGTTGGCCGGCCGTGTCCGGCCCCGTAACAACGATGTCAGGGAGGACGAGCGCCACCGGGCCCCGCGTCATCGGCAGGGCGGACCGGATGGCTCCGTCGAGACCGGGTCCGAACGACTCGTCCTGGAAGACGAACACCATGTGGAAGATCTCCGCATAGCGCGCGAGATGACGCACCGTGTCGAGTTTGTGCTTCCCGAACACCACCACGAGACGGACGTGAAGTCCGCTTTTGACCAGTTCTACGACGGATTCCAGGCTGCGGTCCAGCACGGTGACCCCGGGAGCCAGACAGTGCAGCTCCTTGGGGTAGGGCGCTCCGAAACGCGAGCCGATTCCGGCGCAGGGCAAGATGACCGAGACATCGGGTATGGGCACGGACGAACTATGCATCGAGCAGCTCTCCGGTGGAATTGTCGATCGCGGACCTCGCGCGCCTCGTCGAGGCATGCCGGCGTTCCCTTACACACTGCGCACGGCGCTTATCGGAGAAACATTGGGTTGACCGATCCGTACCACGGCCGCATACCGTGGCGGCCGGTGCGCCGCGTGAATGGCAGCGCCCGAATTCCGGGCGGAAACGGGCCGAAACGCGTGGAAGACACGACGAAGGAGAATGCGGAATGCGGGTGCTGTTGTCCACATACGGGACGCGCGGCGACGTCGAACCGCTGGTGGCCCTCGCGGTGCGGTTGCGGGCGCTCGGCGCCGAGGTGCGGATGTGCGTGCCGCCGGACGAGGAGTTCGCCGCCCGGCTCACGGGCGTCGGGGTGCGGCCGGTCCCGGTCGGGCCGCCGGTGCGGGAGGTGATGCGCGGGGCGGCGCTGCCGTCGGCGGCGGACCTGGCCCGGTACCGGACGGAGATGGTCGGCGCGCAGTTCGACGCGTTCCCGGCGGCCGTCGAGGGATGCGACGCGGTGGTGGCGGCCGGCCTGGCGCAGATCGCCGCGCGGTCGGCGGCGGAGGCGGCGGGCGTCCGCTACGTGTACGTGAGCTATGCGGCGGTCCACCTGCCCTCGCCGCACCACGCGCCGCCGCCGCGGCCGGGCTGGCCGGAGCCGGACCCGGGGGCGGAGAGCAACCGGGCGCTGTGGGAACGGGACGCCCGGAACGTGAACGCGCAGTTCGGCCAGGCGCTCAACGACCGCAGGGCGGCGCTCGGCCTGCCACCGGTGGACGACGTCCGCGGCCACGTCCTCACCGACCGGCCGTGGCTGGCGGCGGACCCGGTCCTCGGAGCGTGGCCGCGGACCCCGGGTCTCGACGTCGTCCAGACGGGCGCGTGGTACCTGCCGGACGACCGTCCGCTCCCGGCCGACCTGACGGCCTTCCTCGACGCGGGCGCGCCGCCGGTCTACGTGGGCTTCGGGAGCATGCGGCCGTCGCCGGGCATCGGCCGCCTGGCCGTCGAGGCGATCCGCGCACAGGGACACCGGGTGCTCGTCTCGCGCGGCTGGGCGGAACTGGACGCGGGCGACGAGCGGGACGACTGCTTCGCCGTCGGCGAGGCCAACCACCAACGCCTGTTCGGCAGGGTGGCCGCCGTGGTGCACCACGGCGGCGCGGGAACGACGTCGACGGCCGCCCGGGCGGGCACACCGCAGGTGGTGATACCGCTCCAGCTGTCGGACAACCCGTACTGGGCGCGCCGGGTGGCCGACCTCGGCGTCGGCGCGGCTCTCGACGGTCCGCCCCCGACCGCGGACTCGCTGGCCGACGCGTTCAGGACGGCCCTGTCGCCGCGGACCCGGGCGCGGGCGAAGGCCCTGGGGGACCGGATCCGCACCGACGGAGCGGAGGCGGCGGCGCGCCTGCTGGCCGAGGCGCTGCGGTAGCCCCGGGCCGGTCAGGGCGAACGGGAGCCCCTGCCGGGGGGAACGGCGGCCGGCCGGGGCTCCCGGCAACCCCGGCCGGGGCGCCTGGCTCGCGCCGGCCGGCTGCTAGCGTGCGGGCGCATGGACGACGGCGTGTACGTGGGCAACGCGGGCAAGGACGCGGCGGTGGACCGGGGGTGGCTGCTCGGGCACTTCAAGGAGCACGGCGATCCCCGGCACAGCGACGCCGTCGAGGTCAAATGGGGCGTCCATCCGCAGGGCGAGCGACGGGTGCAGTGGGTGCGGGGCGAGGTGCGGACGGCCCTGCTGGTGCTCGTCTCGGGCCGCTTCCGGGTGGAGTTCCCCGGCCGGAGCGTCCTGCTGGAGGAACAGGGCGACTACGTCGTCTGGAACGCGGGAGTGGATCACTCGTGGACCGCCGAGCGGGACTCCGTGGTGCTGACCGTGCGCTGGCCCTCCGTGTCGGGATACGCCGCACCGTAGGTGAAAAGCCACAGTCCCGCCCAAAAATTTTCTAAACCGAAGGGTGACGCCTTTTTCGCCCGTGAAAGTTGTGGCGTCGGTCACTGTTGACCGTTTAATCGACACCCACATAACATCGGCGGAAATGAGCCACCACCGGGGTGGCCGGAGAAAACGGACACCTCCTCGATCACTCCTCCGCACGTAGCCGATCAATTCATGGAGTTCCGGCACAGGAAAGGCGGCGGCAGGCCGCATGAAACGCCGCTGAATCCATGATTAATTCGGTCCGGGTCGCCGCGATGCGGCCCGCCGAATTGTATACGAATTCCGGACGGCATGCCGAATGACCGAACACGGCCGTGCCGGGCCCGAGTGCGCACCGAAGTGCGTGAACCATTGATCCTTCGGGAGCAAGGGCGACACATGCCCGCGTTCTCTTCTCGTGAAGGGTAATCCGTGTCTTCCCCACGAATCACCGTCACCCATCACTCGGACAACGGAACACCGCCCGCGCCGCTCTCCCTGGCGCAGGAGCGACTGTGGGTCATGGCGCGCATGGACGGAGACGCCAGTGCCGCCTACAACGAGCCGATGCCCTTCGACATCCGGGGGCCGCTGGACCGTGACCTGCTCATCCGGGCTCTCCATCTGCTCACGGCCCGGCACGAGGCCCTGCGCACCCGGCTGGTGCCCTCCGGCGGGACGGCCCTCCAGGTCGTCGATCCGCCGGACACCGCGTTCCCGGTGACCTTCGAGGACCTGACGGGACGGCCGGACGCGGCCGAACGGTTCGCCCTGATCCGCCGGGAGACGGAAGGCACCCCCTTCCGCCTGGGTGCCGAACCCATGGTCCGCGGCTGCCTGGTCGCACTCGAACCGGACCACCACGTACTGATCCTGACGGCACATCACATCATCTTCGACGGCTGGTCCCGTTCTCTGCTGCTGCGCGAACTGGGCCTCGTCTACGCCGCGCTCCAGCGGGGACAGGACGCGGAACTGCCGGAACTGACCTGGCAGTACAGCGACTACACCCGCTGGCAGTGGGACTGGATGTCCGGGGAGGAGCCCGACGCCCACGCCCGCTACTGGGCCACCGCGCTGGCCGGCGCCCCGGCCGTCGTCCCGCTGCCCACCGACCGCCCCCGCCCGCCCGAACAGGTCTTCCGCGGCGACCGGGTGCCCGTGACGGTGGACGAGGAGCTGACGCGGGCGCTGCGTGAACTCGCCGCGGACAACGATGTCTCGCTGTACGCCACCGTCCTCACCGGCTGGTCGGTGCTGCTCTCCCTGCTCTCCGGCCAGGACGACATCGTGGTCGGCGCCCCCACCTCCAACCGCCGGCGCGGCGACGTCGAGAACCTGATCGGCTTCTTCGTCAACACCCTCGCCCTGCGCGCCGACCTGTCCGGCTCGCCCACCGTCGGCGACGCCCTGCACCAGGTGAACCAGCGGATCCGCGACGCCCTCCGCCACGTCGACCTGCCCTTCGAGCGGGTCGTGGAAGTCGTCAACCCGCCCCGGAGCCCGGCCTTCACGGCCCTGTTCCAGACCATGTTCGCCTGGGTGCCCTCCATGCGCGGGGAACTCGAACTCCCCGGCCTGAACGTCGAACTGCGACAGGACGCGGCCCATGTCCCCGCGAAGTTCGACCTGGTCCTGGCGCTGGCCGACGAGGGCCGGCAGCTCACCGGGGAGATCGACTACGCGGTGGCGCTCTTCGACCGGGCGACCGTCGAGCGGTACATCCGCCAGTTCCTGCGCGTGCTGCGCCTCATGACCGAACGGCCCCAGGCCGAGATCGCCGACCTGACGCTGCTGGACGACGACGCGCGACGCGACCTCCTCGCCACCTTCAGCACCGGGCCCGCCGTGGCCGCGACCGAGCCGCCCGGTCTGCTGGAGCGGTTCGCGGCGCAGGTGCGCGAACGGCCCCGGCAGACCGCCGTGGTGGCCGAGGACACCGAACTGGACTACGCGGCGCTGGACCGCCGCGCCAACCGGCTCGCCGACGCGCTGCTCGCCCGCGGCGCCGGACCCGACACCGTGGTGGGCCTGCACGCCGGGCGCACCGCCGAACTCGTCGTCGGCGTCCTCGGCATCCTCAAGGCCGGAGCCGCCTACCTGCCGCTCGACCCCGACCAGCCTTCCGAACGGCTCACCGCCATGGTCGCCGACGCCGCCCCGCTCCTCGTCCTGACCGACCGGCCGGACCCCTCGGGCGAGGACCGCCCGCTGTGGGCGGACCTGGCGAAGGTCGAAACCGAAGGGACCCGCGACGAGGCGCCGGACACCGGCACGGACCCCACCCGGCTCGCCTACGTCATCTACACCTCGGGATCGACCGGCCGCCCCAAGGGCGTGGCGGTCACCCACGCCAGCGTGATCAACCTCTTCGACCACTGGCACGAGCTGATGGGAGACACCCCCGGCGAGGCCTCCTCGGCCTGGTCGAGCATCGGCTTCGACGCGTCGGTGCACGAACTGCTCCTGCCGCTGACCACCGGCGCGGTGCTCCACATGGTCCCCGACGAACTGCGCGGCGACCCCGCGGCGCTGATGGACTGGCTGCGCGAACACGAGGTCACCCAGGCCTTCCTGCCTCCGTCCTACATCCTGTGGATCGACGAGGACCCGGCCGCGCGACTGGCCGGACTGAGCCTGCGCCGGCTTCTCACCGGAGTCGAGTCCCTGCCCGAACGCGCCCTGCACCGGATGCGCGAGCTGCTGCCCGGCCTGCGCATCTGCTTCGGCTACGGCCCGACCGAGGCCACGCTCTACTCCACCGCCTACACCGACCCGCGGCCCCGCGACCGCTCGTGCCCCATCGGACGGCCGCTGCGCGGCACCCGCCTCTACCTGCTCGACGCCCGCATGCGCCCGGTCCCGGTGGGAGTGCCCGGCGAGGTCTACCTCGGCGGGGCGAGCCTGGCCCGCGGATACCTGAACCGGCCCGACCTCACCGACGAGCGCTTCCTGCCCGACCCGTTCCTGCCCGGCGAACGCGTCTACCGCACCGGCGACCTGGCCCGCTGGCTGCCGGACGGCAACGCCGAGTACGCGGGCCGCGCCGACGACCAGCTCAAGCTGCGCGGCTTCCGCATCGAACCCGGCGAGGTCGAGGCCGCGCTGCTGGCGGTGCCCGGCGTCCGGGAGGCCGTGGTGCTCGCCGACCGCGACACCCCGGGCGGCCCCCACCTGGTGGCCGGCGTGGGATGCGACCCGCAGGCCGCGCGGACGGCGTACGAGTGGCGCACGGCCCTCAAGGACCGCCTGCCGGACTACATGATCCCCGGCGTGGTCGCCGAGTTCGAGCGCCTGCCGCTGAACCGCAGCGGCAAGGTGGACCGGACCGAGGTGCTGCGCGCCGCGGCCGCGTCCCGCTCGGGCCGGGTCAACACGGCCGCGCCCCGCGACCACGTCGAGATGGCGCTCTACCGGATCTGGCGGCAGGTGCTGCTGCACCCAGAGATCGGCATCGGTGACAACTTCTTCGAACTCGGCGGCACGTCCATCTCGGCGATCAAGATGGTGTCCGCCGTCCAGGAACGGCTGGGCGTGACCCTGCCGGTCCGGGAGGTCATGATCCACCCGACCATCGAGGCGCTCGCCGAGCGGGTGCGCGGCAACGGCCCGCGGAGCACGGCGGCCGCCGGACCCGGCAGCCTGGTGGAGTTCCGGGCGGGCGACGGCGACCGGCGCGTGGTGTGCGTGCACCCGGCCGGCGGCACCGCGTTCTGCTACCTGCCGCTCGCCACGCTGCTGCCCGACGACGTCGGCGTGCTGGGACTCCAGGCGCCCGGCATCGACCCGGGCGAGTCCACCCTGCCCGGAGTGGAGGCGATGGCCCGCGCGTACCTGCGGCTCGTCGGCCCCCGCCCGGACGAGACCCTGGTCCTGTGCGGCCTCTCCTACGGCGGCCTGATCGCCTACGAGATGGGCCGCCTGCTGGTCGCGGCCGGGCACCGCCGGGTGAGCGTGGTCCTGCTCGACACCCACGGGGCGCAGGACGCGGAGCAGCAGGCCGCGCTCGTCCCCGTCGGCATGGCGGAGTTCCGGGAGAAACTCGTGCGCTTCAACGGCATGTACCCGGGCATCGACGACGACCAGGTGGCCCGGTACCTGGCCGTCTACAACCACCATCGCGAGACGGCACGCGACTACGCCGTGCCCGATTCGCCGGCCCGCGTCGTGCTGATGCAGGCCACGGCGGTCGAGGACGAGGACGGCGAGGACGGCGAGGAAGCGGCCGGCCGGCTGCGCGCGTTCTGGCGGCAGCGCGTCGGCGGCGACTTCACGGTCGAGCCGGTGGCCTGCGGCCACTGGGACATGCTGGAGAGCGACGAACTGCCGCGCGTCGCCGCCGTCCTGGCCGCCGAACTGGAGCGGCAGGCCGCCGCCCCGGACGGGACCGGGGCCGGCCGCACGACATCCACCGGCAGGTCGGAGGCATGATGGAACCGCGCGTCGAAACTTCCCCCGCCGTCCACGCCGACGACCTGGACGACGCCGCGGGGATCGCCCTCGCGATCCACCGCCGGGCCCTGCGCACCCCGCACGCGGACGCCGTCGCCGACGGCGACGTACGGCTCGACTACGCGACGCTCGACCACACGGCGGCGGCCGTGGCCGAGGCACTGGGCCGCCGGGGCGTGGCTGCCGGACAGGCGGTGGCGGTGGCCCTGCCGCGCTCCTGGCAGCTGGTCTGCGTGATGCTGGGCATTCTGCGTCTCGGCGCGCACGTGGTGCCGCTGGACACCCAGAGCCCCGCCGAGCGCCGCCACTTCGTCCTGCGGGACTCCGAAGCGACCGCCCTGGTGCACGAGACGTCCGAGAGCGCCCCCCAACTCCCGGACGGAGTCCAGGCGTTCGCCGCGCACACCCTGCTGCCCGGACACCCGTCCGCCGAGGCCGCCGCGGGACCGCCGTCCGCTCCCGGGGAGGTGTCCTTCCTCTTCTACACGTCGGGAACGACCGGACGGCCCAAGGGCGTCGAGGTCCGCGACGCCGGAATCATCCGGCTGGCCCGCCCCGGCTACCTGCGGGTCGAGCCCGGCCTGCGCTACGCGTGCCTGGCGAACCCGGCGTTCGACGCCCTGAGCTTCGAGGTCTGGGCACCCCTGCTGACCGGCGGCTGCTGCGTCGTCCTGCGCGACGAGGACGTGCAGGACCCCGAACGGCTCGCCGCGGCGCTGCGCCGCGAGCGCGTGGACACCGTCTTCATCACCACCGCGCTCTTCAACGCGACGGTCACCGCCGTACCGGACTGCTTCGCCGCGGCCGGTGAGGTCCTGGTGGGCGGAGAGCAGCTCGACCCGCGTGTGATGCGGCGCTGGTACCGCGACAACGCCGGCAGCGACACCCGTCTGTTCAACATCTACGGGCCGACGGAGTCCAGCACCTTCGCTCTGTGCCATCCGATCCCACGGGACTTCGACGGCGAGGTCGTGCCCATCGGCCGCCCCCTGCCGCGGACCGGTGCCGTCCTCGTCGTACCGGACCGGGAACGGGTCGCCGCACCCGGGGAGGTCGCCGAACTCCTGCTCAGCGGGGACGGACTGGCGCGCGGGTACCGCAACCTCCCCGAGGAGACCGGGCGGCGGTTCGTGCGCCTCGGCTGGCTCGACGGCGGACGGGAGCGGTACTACCGCACCGGAGACCTCGTACGGGCCGACGACGAGGGCCGGTTGGAGTACGTCGGGCGGACCGACCGGCAGGTCAAGGTCCGTGGCTTCAGGATCGAACCGGGCGAGGTGGAACGGCAGGTCCTCGCCCACCCAGCGGTCCGGCGCGCCCACGTGTGCACGCGCCGCGCGGGCCAGGACGGCCCCAACGAACTGCTGGCGTTCGTCGTCCTGCGACAGGAGCTGTCCTACGAGGAGTTCGACGGCCATCTCGCGGCCCGGCTGCCCGTCTACATGCGCCCGCACCAGATCCATCTCGTGGCGGAGCTGCCGCTCAACGCCAACGGCAAGGTCGACCAGGCCGCGCTGCTGCGGGGGGCCGGCCTGCCCTGGCGGCCTGCCGACTCCGGCGGACCCGCCCCCACGGACACGGAGCGCGCGGTCGTCGAGCTGGCCGAGGAGATCCTGGGCACCACCGGACTCGGACCCCGCGACCGGTGGATCGCCTGCGGCGGCGACTCGCTGAAGGCGCTGCGGTTCCGGTTCGCCGTACGGCAGCGGTTCGGCCGCGAACTCGCGCAGACGACCGTGCTCCACGGCGACCTGGCCGCCGTAGCCAAGGCCGTCGCCACGGCCGGCCCCGGCGAGTCGGACGCCTGCCCGGCACCGGTGGTGGCCGGCGCCCGTTCGGCGCCCGCCACCAGCGAGCAGCAGCGGCTGTGGCTCCTGCAGCGCCGCACGCCGGACTCCCGGGCGTACTCCGTCCACCAGGCCTTCCGCGTCGACGGCCCCGTCGACGCCGCCGCCCTGCGGCGGGCGCTGCGGACCCTGGTGACACGCCACGCGGCCCTGCGGACCGCCTTCACCTCCGAGCGGCACGGGCTCCGCCAGACGACCGGCGACCCGTACGACCCCTGGCACGAGCCCGACCCGCGGAGCGCCTGGACCGAGGAAGAGGCGCGACACTTCGCCGAGACGTTCTTCGGCGAGCCCTTCGACCTCGCCGTCCCCCGCATGCTCCGGGCCTGCTGGCTGCCCAGGGACGGCGGCGGCACCCTGCTGCTGCACCTGCACCACATCGCCGTCGACGGCTGGTCGCTGGGCATCCTGCTGCGGGACCTGTCCGCCGCCTACGCCGGGACCGCCGACCCCGGCACCGACCCGGACGCGCCGGCCCCCGCTCCCACCCCGCTCGACTTCGCCGCCTGGCAGTCCGGCTGGTTCGAGAGCGCGGCCTACCGGACGCAGCGCGACGAACTCCTCGCCCACTACGACGCCCTGGAGGAGCCGCAGGAACCCCTGCCCGACCAGGACGCCGGACCCGCGCCGCGGGCGCGTCTGCTGCACACCTCCCTCGACGTGGTGCGCCGCGCCCGGATCGACCGGCTCTGCGCCGAGTTCGGGCTGACCCGCTTCCAACTGCTGCTGAGCGTGTTCTCCTGGAGCCTGTACGGCGTGACCGGCCTGGTCCGCCCACGTGTCGCCGCCCCGGTCGCCAACCGTCCGGTACGCGAGTTCGAGGACAGCGTGGGCATGATGGCGAACACCGTGCTGCTCCCGCTGGAGGTGGCGCCCGGCGCGGACCTGCGCGCCCACCTCGCCCGCGCGCAGACCGCCACCGGGCAGGTGCTGCGCCGCCAGGACGTGGCGCTCGCGGACGTCCTGACCGGCCGGCGGACCGGCGGCGACGGCACCCCGTTCGACCTCCTGTTCGTCCTGGAGAACACCGACTTCGGGGCGCTGCGGCTGCCCGGCTGCGAGCAGCGCCCGCTGTGGTGGGCCGCGCCGGAGGCCAAGTGCCCGATGACCGTCTCCGTCGTCGAGCACCCCGACGGCCTGGATCTGCTGTGGGAGTACGCCGAGGACCGGTTCACCGGCGAGGCCGTCGACGCGATGGCCGAACTCTTCCGGCGAGGCGTGGACGCGCTCGCCTCCGGCGGCACCACCACCGTGCGGGAACTGGTCGCGCCGTACCGGCAGTCCCTGCCGGAGCACGGGCGCGGGCCCGCACCTGAACCGGGCTTCGGCACCGTCGCCGAGGGCTTCGCACGACAGGTCGCCCGCACCCCGGACGCCCCCGCCGTGCACACGGCCGACGGACGCACCCTGACGTACGCGACACTCGACGCCCGCGCCGCGGCCCTCGCCGCCGAACTGGCCGGCCGCTACCCGATCCCGGCCGACGGCGGCCCCTGCCGAGCGGCCCTGTACCTGGACCCGTCCGCCGAGCACGTGGTGGCCCTGCTGGCGCTGGCGCGGCTGAACGTCACCGCCGTCCCGCTCGACCCCTCCTACCCGGTCGAAACGCTGCGCCGCGTCCTGGACCGGGTCGACCCGCTGTGCGTCCTGGTCGCGCGCGACGGCACACCGGTCCCGGACGCGCTGCTCCCCGACGGCGTGGCACGGCACCTCGTCGCCCCGGTCGACCCGGCACCGCACACGGACGCCGGCGACGGTCCTGCGGGCGCGCCGTACGGCGGACCCGCGCACGACGGCGCCCGGCCCCTGTACACGCTGTTCACCTCGGGCTCCACCGGAGTGCCCAAGGGCGTCCAGATCTCCGACCGCACGCTGTGCGACCTGATCCGCTGGCAGTCCGGCCCCGGCGGCCTGGGCGCCCCCGCGGTCACCCAGCAGTTCTCCATGCTGGCCTTCGACGTGTCCTTCCAGGAGATCTTCGGGACGCTGTGCACCGGCGGCAGCCTCCAGCTCGTACGCCCCGAATGGCGCACGGACGTCCCCACGCTCCTGGACCGACTGGAGTCCACGGGCACCGAGCGGATCTTCATGCCCTACGTGGCCCTGCACCTGCTCGCCGAGTACGCGGTCCGTCTCGGCCGGTACCCCGCCCGGCTGCGCGAGGTCGTCACCGCGGGCGAGCAGCTGGTGTGCACCGACAGCATCCGGCGCTGGTTCGCCGGACTGCCCGGCGCCCGCCTGTTCAACCACTACGGCCCCACCGAGACACACGTGGTCAGCGCCCTGTGCCTGGAGGGCGACCCCTGGCAGTGGCCCGAACGGCCCGCCGTCGGACGCCCGGTGGCCGGCGCCGACCTGCGGGTCGTGGACGCCGAGGGCGACCCGGTGCCGCCCCGGTGCACCGGCGAACTGCTCATCGGCGGCACCATGGTGACCCGCTGCTACCTCGGCGAACCCGCCCTGAACGAGGCCCGTTTCGTCGAGGTGCCCGGTGCCGGTCCGTTCTACCGCAGCGGCGACCGGGCGTGGTTCGACGACGCGGGACTGCTGCACTACGCGGGCCGTGACGACCAGCAGATCAAGATCAGCGGGCACCGGCTGGAACTCGGCTCCGTCGAGGCGGTCCTGCTGCGCCACCCGGGGGTCGTCAACGCCGTCGTCGCCCGGGACGGCGACCGGCTGACGGCCTGTCTGGAGATCCGCGGCGAGGCACCGTCCGCCGACGACCTGAGCGCGCACCTGTCGGCGTCGCTGCCCTCCTACGTCCGGGTGGACCGCTTCCGCAGACTGCCCGCGCTGCCCCGCACCCCCAGCGGCAAGCTGGACCGGCAGGCGGCGCTGCGGGCGGCGGGCGAGGAGATACCCCGTGCGGCCCGCGCCCGCAGCGGAGGAACGGCCGCGGAGGAGCGGCTCGCCGCGGCCTTCGAGGAGGTCACCGGACGGACGATCGAACCGGACCGGACCTTCTTCGAGGCGGGTGCCTCCAGCCTCGACCTCATGCGCTTCCACCTGCGCTGCACCACGGCACTCGGCCTGCGCTTCGGCGTCGCAGACCTGTTCGAGCACGTCACGGTCCGCGCCCTGGCCCGCCACCTCGCCGCCGACACCGACACCGACCCCGGCCCGCGGACACCCGCGGTGCCGGCCGCGGCGGACGACGGTGTCCCGGAGCCCGGCGAGCCGATCGCCGTCGTCGGGATGGCGGTGCGCGTGCCCGGCGCCCCTGACCTCGCGGCCTTCTGGGACCTGGTGGTCTCCGGCGGCACCGGCATCCGCCGCGTCGACGCCCCGGAGGGCGTCGTCGGCGCCCACAGCACGCTCGACTCGATGCTCGGCTTCGACCCGGGCCACTTCGGCATCAGCCCGCAGGAAGCGCGCCTGATGGACCCGCAGCAGCGGCACCTGCTGATGGCCTGCGCGCAGGCACTGGCACACGCCGGGATCGCGGACACGTCGGCCGGGCGCGTGGGCCTGGTGGCCGGCGCCGGGGAGAGCACGTACTTCCAGTCCCTGCTGCGCGAGGCGGACCCCGGCCGGCTGCCCGACGGCTTCGAGCTGGCCCTGCACCACGAGAAGGACTTCTTGGCCACCAAGGCGGCCTACCACCTCGGGCTGACCGGTCCCGCCCTCAGCGCCCAGACGGCGTGCTCCAGTTCGCTGGTCGCCGTGCACCTGGCGGCCGGACTGCTCCGCCAGGGCGAGGCCGACGCGATGCTCGCCGGGGGAGTGCTCGTCGACCCGGGCCTGACCGGCGGCTACCGCTACCGGCCGCAGCACATCTTCTCCGCGGACGGCGACTGCCGCCCCTTCAGTGACGACGCGACCGGGACGGTCGGCGCCAGCGGCGTCGGCGTCGTGGTGCTCAAGACGCTGCGCAGGGCGCGGCGCGACGGCGACACCGTCTACGGGCTCGTGACGGGCTCCGCGATCAACAACGACGGCTCGGCGAAGATGAGTTACACCGCGCCGTCGCTCGCCGGACAGCGCGAGGTGATCCGCACCGCCCTGGCCCGCGCCGGACGCACGGGCGCCGACGTCGGCTACGTGGAGGCGCACGGCACCGGAACCCGGCTCGGCGACCCGATCGAAGTCGCCGCGCTCCGGCAGGCGTTCGACGTCGGCGAGTCCGGCCGGTGCGCGCTCGGCTCCGTCAAGAGCCAGCTCGGCCACATGGGCGCCGCCGCGGGCGTGGTGGGCCTCGTGCGGGCCGTCCTCGCCGTGCACCACGGGACCGTCCCGCCGCACCTCAACTTCCGTGCCTTCAACCCGGAGATCGGCCCCGACCCGACCCCCTTCCACATCCCCGTCGAGGCCGTGCCCTGGCCCGCCGGACGTGAACGGGTGGCCGCGGTGAGCAGTTTCGGGATCGGCGGCACCAACGCCCACGTCGTCGTGGAACAGGACACCGGCGCGGGCGCCGCCGGTACCGCCGGGACCGGCGCGGTGCCGATGTGCCTGGTGCTGTCCGCCTCCAGCGCGGACGCCCTCGCCGCGGACGCGGCCCGGATAGCCGACCATCTCCGGCTCAGGCCCGGCCACTTCGACTCCGTGCTGCGCCACCTGCAGGCCGGCCGGCCTGCCCGGCGGCTGCGGGCCGCGGCTCCCGTCGCGGACGCGGCCGCCGCCGAACGCTGGCTGCGCGCGGTCGCCGCGGGAGAGGTCCCGCACGGGAGCGCGGACCCGGACGCCGTGCCGGTGCCCGCCGCCGGCCGCACGGCCGACGAGCTCGCCGCGGCGTGGACCGCCGGAAGGACCGTCGTCTGGGAGCACGGCCCCGCCCCGGCACCCTGGGACTTCCCGCCCCCGTCCTTCGCGCTCGCGGACTACGACTTCGAGCGCGCCTCCGAGGCCGCGGCCCGCCACCCCCGCCGGCTGGCCCGTGCCGACTGGCTGCATCAGCCGCACTGGGTCCGGCTGCGCCGCGCCGCGGCCGTGGCCGGCGCCGGGCCGCGGGACCGCGCGCCCCTCGTGGTGGTCGTGGCCTCCGAGACCACGCCCCGCACCGCCCTCCAGCCGTTCGAAGCCATGGCCGCCCGGGTCGTACGGGTGCACCCGGCGAGCGCCTTCGCCCGCAGGGGACCCGACGTCTTCGACGCCGACCCGGCCGACCCGGCCTCGCTGAGCCTGCTCCTCGACGCGCTGTCGGCGGCCGGCCCGGACGACGTCCTGGCCGACGCTGAGTGGATCCACGCGCTGCCCCTGGAGGTGACGGGAGAGGTCGGACCCGGCACGCTCGCGGACGCCCGCCACTCCTGCCTGGACACCACCGCCGCACTCGCGCGGGCGCTGTCCGGGCGGACCGGGACGCCGCGCGTGTGGTGGCTGTCGTACGACGCCCGGCCGGTGGCCGGCACCGTCGGCAGGCCCGAACTGGCGCTGCTGGCAGGGCCGGTGGAGGTCGCGCCCCAGGAGACCGCCCTGCACGGCCACTGGCTGGACCTGCCCGACGGCGACCTCGCCCGCTGGGCCGGACAGGTGGCCGCGGCCGTCGCCGACGCCCGCCGGGCCGCACACGCCGGCGGCCCCGTCCCGCCCCGGCAGCTCGCGCTGCGGGAGGGCTTCTGGTGGCGGCCGGGCACCACGCCGGTGCCGGTGCCGTCCGGCACGGAACCCCTGGTCCCGCAGGGCGCGGACACGGTGCACCTGGTGCTGGGCGGCACCGGCGGCATAGGTTCCGCCGTCGCCGCCTGGCTGCTGGAGCACACCGGCGGCCGGGTCCTGCTGCTGTCGAGGAACCCGCGCCTGCCCGCGGACCTGGACCGCTGGGCCGACCGCGTCGGACTCGTCCCGGCGGACCTTGCGGCGCTGTCCGCGGACGAGGTGGCGGCGGCCGTCGCCGCGCACACCGCACGGCTGGACGGGGTGATCCACGCGGCCGGTCTCGGATTCGGCCAACTGCTCGTCCGGCGCGACGCCACCGCCATGCGCGACGCCGCCAGGTCCCGGGAGCGGGGCGCACTCGTGGTGGAGCGCCTGATCGAGACCTTCCGCCCGGCGCTCGCGGTCTACTGCTCCTCGATGTCCGGCGTGCTCGGCGGCATCGGCCAGAGCGACTACGCGGCCGGCGCGGCGCTCCTCGACGCCTTCGCCCACCACCGCGCCGGTACGACGGAGACGACCGTCCGGATCGGCATCGACTGGGACATCTGGAGCGAGACGGGGATGGCGACCCGCGTCGCGGACGCGGACAGCCGCCACCGGGCCCACCTGGCGGTCGGTCTGACCGTCGAGGACGGCAAGGCGGTCTTCGCCCAGGCCCTGGCCCTGCAACTGCCCCAGCTCCTGGTCTCCACCACCGACCTGGAGGCCTCCCGAGCCTTCTACGCCCCCGCCGCCGGCGGCCCGCCGCAGCAGGCCGTCCCGCGGTCCGGGCCCGCGCACCGGTCGGACGGCGCGCAGGGCGTCCGGGAACCGGACGGGGCCGGGGGACGGGCGGACGCCATGGCCCGCGTGATCCAGGACCTGCTGGGCGTGGACGCCCTGGACCCGGACGACTCGCTGTACGACCTCGGCGCCGACTCGCTGACCCTGATCAGCCTGATCGCCACGATCGAGGAGGACTACGGGATCGAGTTCGACCTGGGCTCCTTCAGCCACCGCGTCAGCCTCACCGAGATCCTCAAGCACATCGAGGCCGCCCTCGCCGCGGAGCCCGCCGAAGCCGGGACCGCCGCCACCCCGGTGGTCCTCGACGTCTGGCAGGAGGGAACCGGCCGGGACGTCCTGTGCCTGGTCCATCCGGTGGGCGGCGACATCCAGGCCTACCGGTCCCTGGTGGCGGAACTCGGGCCGGCGCCGACCGTGTGCCTCATCGCCGATCCTGCACTCCGCGACGCCGCGACGCCCGCCTGGTCGCTGGCCGAACGGGCCCGCCACTACGACACGGCTCTCCGCGACCGCTTCGACGGCACCGGTCACCGGCTCCACCTGGCCGGATGGTCCTTCGGCGCGCGGGTCGCGATGGAGATGGCCGCCCTGGCGGAGTCGGACGGACGGCCGCCCGCGACGCTCCACCTGCTGGACCCGCCCCCGCCGCGGGCCGACGCGCTGGTCGCCGGCTACGACGAGACCCACCTGGAGAAGGTGTTCGCCGCCGAACTCGGCGCCGGTGCCTCCTCGGTGGAGGCGGAGCACGCCCAGGCGTACGCGGAGCGGCTGGCCCGCTGCTGCCGGGCGAACCTGCGCAGCCTGGGCGAGCACCGGGTACGGCCGCTCGCCTCCGTGCCCACCCACCTGTGGCTCGCCGGACGGCCCACGGCGGGGCTGCCCGCGGCCGGTGACCCAGGGGAGACGGACCGGCAGTGGAGCGCCGTGCTGCCCCCTTCCGCGGTACGCCGGTCCCTGCCCACCGATCACTACGGCATGGTCGCGGCACCGCAGGTGCGCACGGTGGCCGGGGCCATCACGGCCGCGCTGGCGCGGCCGGCGGCGACCGGCGGCCGGGCCGCCCCGCCGTCGACCACGTGACCATCGCCGGACCGCCGCACCCCGGCCCGCAACCCCACCCCTTCTGGAGGACGCCATGGAGTCATACGAACGCGACGCGCTGGAAGCGGTGACCACGCGTCCCGCGCGCCCCTACCGCACGCTCACGGTCGACCGGATCACCCCCGTGCTGGGCGCGGAGGTCTCGGGCGTCGACCTGTCGAAGGAGCTCTCGGCGGAGCAACTGGACGAGATCCGCACGGCGTTCCTCGACCACCACGTCCTGGTCTTCCGCGACCAGACGATCACCACCGAGGACCACAAGCGCTTCGCCGGCGCCTTCGGTGAGCTGCGGCCCGTGAACCCGCCGCCGCCCGAGGGCGACCCGTGCGTCCTGGAGATCCGCACGACGTCGGCCGCGGCGGACGTGGCGGGCAACGGCTGGCACGCCGACGGCACCGCCGACGCCGAACCGTCCCTGGGGTCGATGCTCTACATCACCGAGATCCCCGAGCCGGGCTGCGGCGGCGACACCCTCTTCGCCAACATGCACCTGGCCTACGAGATGCTCTCCCCGGCGATGCGCTCCCTGCTGGACCCGCTCACCGCCGTGCACGACGGCGCCCAGGCGCTGGCCGGATACACCCCGCCGGCGGACTACGTCATCCCGAAGAGCGAGCACCCGCTCGTCGCCCGGCACCCCGAGACCGACCGCAGGCTGCTCTACGTCAACAGGGCCTACACCAGCCGCGTCCCGCAGCTCTCCGCCCAGGAGAGCCGGGCCCTGCTCGACATGCTCTTCGACATGATCGCCTGCCGGCCGGTCCTGCACTGCCGGGTCCGCTGGACCCCGGGCACCCTCGTCTTCTGGGACAACCGGTGCGTCCAGCACCACGCGACGTACGACTACTACCCCTTCGCCCGCTACGGGCAGCGCGTCGCCATCGACGGCGGTCCCGTCAAGGGCTGACGGCACGCCCGTCCCACGGGACGCCCCCGCGACGGACGTCCGCGGTCGCGAGCATACGGCCGACGGCGACGATTCGGTCAACAATGCGCCGAACTTGCCCTGAATGCGACTTGGTCGGCAGAACCGACACTCCCTGGGGCGGCCGATTCCGGCCGCCCCAGGAGCGTGCGTCGTCCGAGGTCACACGGCGTGTCCTCGCTCGCGGGGGCAACTGACGCCCGCCGTCCGCCTGTTGACCCAGTTTCAAATCTTGAGCACAAATTCCACACGGCCCTCTCTTCAGACGGCTCTTGATGGTCTAGATTGACCGTGCTTCGCATGCTGGGACACTAGGCGACAAATGATGATCTATGGGTCCGGCGATGCAGACGGCCACAAGCCGAGACTCTGCGGCCGGACGTGGGGGTGATCAACTCCGGTGTCCTGATCAGTACGTCGGGTGCGGGGAGCACCCGGTGATCTGACCGTATGCAAGTCCGTCGCGCCATGGGCGGGTTCGTCGAAAAGCGCTGAAGTAGCCGGGATGTCGTACGCGGAGGGCGGGGGCCGTCCGCGGGAGGAACAGCGCGGCGCGGGAAGCCGGGGGGCATCCCGGGGCGGATGCGTGCGGGAGGCGGGGGCCTCCCGGGGGGAGGAACCGTGTCAGGGCACCATGTCGAACCACTGGGGACCGGGGGGTTTCTGTGCGGCAGGGGGGACTAGTCGGCCCTTTTCCGCCGGCGCGCGAGCGTCTGGCGAACGGGGGATTCAGCAGGCCGGCGATCGAGTGGGAACAGCGGTACCGACGTACCGTGATCATCAGCGACACCGTGGCCACCGCCTTCGTGGTGGCGGGGATCGGGGAGTTCTTCGGGGCCCGGGACGCGGCCAACTGGCATGAGAAATGGGGGATTCTGGCCTTCGGCACCGAACTGCTGGTGCTGGCGGCACTCGTGGTGGGCCGGTCGTGGGCGCCCGCCGTCCTCGGCCAGGGCGCCGAGGAGTTCCGGCGGCTGGGACGCGCGCTGTTCGCGGCGACCGTCGTCCTGGCGCTCGGCGGGATCGCGCTGACCTCACGCAACATCAAGCTCTGGATCTTCGTGGCGATCCCCGCGATCGGGCTCGTCACCATGACCGCGCGGTACGTGCTCCGTCTCTGCCTGCACAGCCGGCGCAAGGACGGCCGCTGCCTGAGACCGGTGCTGGCCGCGGGCAGCCCGGCCACCGTGGGCGACCTGATCACCCGGACCCGCAAGTACCCGCACATCGGCTGGCGGGTGGAGGCGGTGTGCACGACGGACGGCCGCGGGACCGAGGGCGACGAGCTGGACGGAGTGCCGGTCGTCGGCCGGCTGACGGACGTCGCCAAGCACGTGCGCCACGACGGCTACCGGGTCGTCGCGGTCACGCCCGACCCGCACTGGACGCCGGAGCGGTTACAACGGCTGGCCTGGAACCTCGAAGGCAGCGACGCCGAGATGGTCGTGGCACCGGTGCTGATGGAGGTGGCCGGACCACGGCTGCACGTCGACGCGGTGCTCGGGATCCCGCTGCTGCGGGTCAGCCTCCCGACGTTCACCGGAGGCCGCAGGGCGATCAAGGAAGTCGTCGACCGGGTGGGCGCGGCGCTGCTGCTGATGCTGTTCGCGCCGCTGATGGTGGTCGTCGCGCTGCTCGTGCTGGCGGACAGCCGGGGCGGCGCCTTCTACCGCCAGCGCCGGGTCGGCAAGGGCGGCCGGGAGTTCACGATCCTCAAGTTCCGCACCATGGTCACCGGGGCGCACAAGGCGCGCGCCGAGCTGGCCGACCGCAACGAGGGCGCGGGGCTGCTGTTCAAACTCCGCCGGGACCCACGGGTGACCCGGGTCGGCGCGGTGCTGCGCCGGTACTCCATCGACGAACTCCCGCAGCTCTTCAACGTCCTCACCGGAGCGATGTCGCTCGTGGGACCGCGACCGCCGCTGCCGGAGGAGTGCGCCGCCTACGGCCCCGACATCCGGCGCCGGCTGCTGGTCAAGCCCGGTCTCACCGGCCTGTGGCAGATCAGCGGGCGCAGCGACCTGCCGTGGGAGGAGGCGGTCCGCCTCGACCTGCGCTACGTGGAGGACTGGTCGCTCGCCCTCGACACGGTGATCTTGTGGAAGACGATGCGCGCGGTGCTCCACGGGCAGGGGGCCTACTGATGAGCCGCGGACGTCGTCAGGCCGATGTGCGGACCGCAGGCCACAAGGGCCTGCCTGGGGGGAGAGACGGGTCATGAGAGTCAGCGTCTTCGGGCTCGGTTACGTGGGCTGCGTGTCAGCCGCGTGCCTGGCCGGCATGGGGCACGAGGTCATCGGGGTGGACGTCAACCAGGTCAAGGTCGACCTGGTCAACGACGCCAAGGCCCCGGTGGTGGAGGAACGTATCGGCGAACTCCTCGCCGAGGTCGTGCGGAGCGGAGCGCTGCGCGCCACCCGTGACGTCCGCGACGCGATCATGAACAGCGAGGTGTCGCTGGTCTGCGTGGGCACACCCTCGGAACCCAACGGCAGCCTGTGCACCACGTACCTGGAGCGGGTCACCGAGGAGATCGGCGCCGCACTGGCCGAACGCGGCGGCCGGCACACCGTCGTCTTCCGCAGCACCATGCTCCCGGGCACCTGCCTGAACCTGCTGGTGCCGATCCTGGAGAAGACCGTCGGCGGCACCGCCGGGGTGGACTTCGGGGTCGCGGTCAACCCGGAGTTCCTGCGCGAGGGCACCAGCGTCCGGGACTTCCTCGACCCGCCGAAGACCGTCGTCGGCGAGCTCGACCGGGCCAGCGGCGACGCGGTGCTGGGGCTGTACGAGGGCCTGCCCGGCGAGGTGTTCCGGGTGCCGGTCCCGACGGCCGAGGCCATCAAGTACGCGGACAACGCCTTCCACGGCCTCAAGATCGGCTTCGCCAACGAACTGGGCGCGGTCTGCCAGGCGCTCGGCGTCGACTCGCACCAGGTGATGGACGTCTTCCTGGCCGACCGCAAGCTCAACATCAGCCCCGCCTACCTGCGGCCCGGCTTCGCCTTCGGCGGCTCCTGCCTGCCCAAGGACCTGCGCAGCCTGGTCCACGCGGCTCAGCGCGCCGACGTCTCGGTGCCCATCCTCGCCCACGTGCTGACCTCCAACGCCGACCACCTGCAGCGCGCGGTGGACCTGGTCGAGCGCGCCGGCAAGCGCCGGGTCGGCCTGTTCGGGCTGTCCTTCAAGCCCGGCACCGACGACCTGCGCGAGAGCCCGCTCGTCGAACTCGCCGAACGGCTCTTCGGCAAGGGCTACGACATCAAGATCTACGACGCCAACGTGAGCCTCTCCCGGCTGATCGGCGCGAACCGCGAGTACATCGAGACCCGGCTGCCGCACCTCGCGCAGCTGCTCGCCGACTCCGTCGACGAGGTGCTCGAACACGCCGAGGTGTGCCTGGTCGGCACCAGGGACCCGGCCGTGCTGGCGGCGCTGCCCCACGGCGAGGGCCCGGTGATCGTCGACCTCATCCGCCTTCCCGACGCCGAGACGCGCCGGACCGAACCGGGGTACATGGGCCTTGCCTGGTGACGCAACGGGCGGCGCCGGCTCCGGCCGGCGCGCGCTGATCCTCGTGGAGAACCTGTCGGTGCCCTTCGACCGGCGGGTGTGGCAGGAGTGCACGACCCTGCGCGACGCGGGCTGGACGGTGGACGTCATCTGTCCGCAGGGCAGCAAGCGCGACACCGAACCGGAGACGGAGATCGACGGGGTGCGGATCCACCGCTACCCGCTGCGCGCCGCCACCGGAGGACCGGCCGGCTACCTCAAGGAGTACGGCTCGGCGCTCTGGCACACGGCACGGCTGGCCCGCAGGGTCGGCCCCGTCGACGTGGTCCACGCGTGCAACCCGCCGGACCTCCTCTTCCTGCCCGCGCTGTGGCTGAAGCGGCGCGGCGCACGGTTCGTCTTCGACCAGCACGACCTGGTGCCCGAGCTGTACCTCTCCCGGTTCGGCCGCGGCAAGGACCTGCTCTACCGTGCCGTGTGCGCGCTGGAGAGGCGGACCTACCGGGCCGCCGACATCGTCCTCGCCACCAACGAGAGCTACCGCGACGTCGCGGTGACCCGCGGCGGCAAGCGCCCTGAGGACGTCTTCGTGGTGCGCAGCGCGCCCGCCGTCGAACGCTTCCAGCCGGTTCCGCCGGAGCCGGAGCTGAAGCGCGGCAAGCCCCATCTGCTGTGCTACCTGGGCGTCATGGGCCCCCAGGACGGCGTCGACTACGCCCTGCGGGCCCTCGCCGAACTCCGCGACGGGCTCGGCAGGACCGACTGGCACGCGGTGTTCGTCGGCTCGGGCGACGCCTTCGACGCGATGGTGGAGCTGGCGGGCCGGCTCGGACTCGACGACCAGGTGGAGTTCACCGGCCGCATCCCGGACGCCGACCTGGTGCGCCACCTGTCCACCGCCGACGTCTGCCTCTCGCCCGACCCGCGCAATCCGCTCAACGACGTCTCGACGATGAACAAGGTCCTGGAGTACATGGCCATGGGCCGGCCGATCGTCTCCTTCGACCTGAAGGAAGCCCGCGTCTCCGCCGGTGAGGCCGCCGTCTACGCGCCCGCCGACGAAGAGGCCGAGTTCGCCCGGCTCATCGCGCTGCTCCTCGACGACCCCGAGAAACGAGCCCGGATGGGCAAGATCGGCCAGGAGCGGGTCGGCGGACCGCTCTCCTGGCGGAACTCGCAGGTGTCGCTGCTCGCCGCCTACGCCGCTGCCTGCCGTGACCACACCCCGGTCGCGGCGCGTGAACAGGTTCGGACAGGGAAGAGGCAGCGCAGTTGAGCGAGGACACCATACGTCTGGTCACCATCGGGCGGATCTTCCGCCGCCGCTGGCGGTTTCTCACCGTGCTCACCGTCCTGGGAGCACTGGTCGGCTACGGCGCCTCGGTGGTGTTCCCGCCGCGGTACACGACGTCGGCGTCCGTCCTGCTGCCCGGTCAGTGGGAGGAACGCGAACTGCTCACCCAGGTCGACATAGCGACCAGTTCGACGGTGGTCGACCGCGCGTCCGCCGCGCTCGGCTGGAAGGACGTCAGCGCCGCCGAGCTGCGCGACCAGGTGACCGCGGCGGCCGCCGACGGCAACATCGTCAAGATCTCGGGCACGGCCGACACCCCGAGGCGCGCCCAGCAGCTCTCCGACCAGGTCGCCCAGCAGTTCGTCAAGTTCGCCTCGCGGATCGCGGGCGGCAACACCGACTCCGCGGCGGCCACGGAGGCCGAGGCGCTGCGCAAGCAGGTCGAGGAGACCAACCGCCGTATCACCGAGCTGGCCGGCGCGGCCGATCCGGGACAGACCGTGGAGGGCGTACAGGCCCGCACGGAACTGGAGAAGCTGAGCACCTCGCTGGAGGAGGCCATGACGAAGCTCGACGAGGCCGACCCGGCGAGCAACAAGGCCGGCATGGTCGTGATGGGCGCGGCGGCCCGGCCGACCGGCGAGGCGCCGCCGACCCGGATCCAGCTCGTCGTCGCCGGAGCACTGCTGTTCCTCCTGTTCGCGGTCGTCGGCCACCTCGCCGCCGCCCGGATGAACCGCAGGCTGCGCACCGAACCGGAGATCGCCGCGGCCCTCGGCTCGCCCCTGCTCGGCACCGTCGACGTCCCCGGCGAGCGCCGCGGCGCGCACCGGACGGACGGCGACGGCCGGCCGCGCCTGGTCCGCCGGCTCCTCGGCGTCGACACCCGGTGGGACCTGCCCGCCCCGCGCTGGTCCGACGACGAGGCCGCCCGCCGGATCCGCTACCGGCGGGTGTGCGCCCGCCTCCGGGAGCAACTGCCCGCGCCACGCGCCCTGCTGCTGGTCGTACCGGACGGCGACGAGATCGCCCGCCGGGCCGCGGGACAGCTCGCCGCCGAGGCCGGGAGCGATCCGCGGCTGCGCGTGGTGGAGGTCTCCGCGGCCCGGCCGATCGTGCCGGACCGCGACACCGAGTCCGGTGCGCTGGTCGTCCTCAGCGCGGGCTGCTGGACCGCCGAGGAACTCGCCGGCATCGCCGAGGCCTGCGCCGACGGCAGGCACGAGGTGCACGGCGTCGTCCTCGCCGACCCGGTCCGCGCCCGCGGCACCCGGCCCGCCGGCCACCACCCGCCGGACGACGCCACCCTCGCGCTCGCGGTCCCCGGCAAGGCCACAGGAGGTTCAGCGTGACGACGAGCACGACACCGGAGCCGTCGGCCGCGGCTCCGCTGCTGGACCTGCAGGCGCTGGTGGTGTCCGTACGCAGGCGCCGCCGCCTGTGGGGTGGCCTGGCCCTGCTCGGCCTGCTGGCCGGCTCGGCGCTGGCGGTCCTGATGCCGCCGTCACCGACCGCGGTGACCACGGTGCTGGTCGCCCACGCCGAGGACCAGCCCAACGACACCGGCACGCTGATCCGCACCGACGTCCAGCTGCTGCAGACCACCCAGATCGCCGGCAAGGCCCTGAAGACCCTCAAGTCCCCGGACCGGCCCGAGGACTTCATGAAGGACTACCGGGGCACCGGCCTGACCAACAACCTGCTGCAGATCACCGTGAGCGGCGACAGCGACGCCCAGGCGGTGGCCCGCGCCAAGGCGCTTGCCGACGCGTTCGTCACCGACCACGTGCAGAGGATGCGCGACACCGCCCAGGCCCAGGCCCAGGCCCTGCTCGACCAGCGCGACCGCATGCGGGACGAACTCGCCCAGGTCAACAAGGAGATCGGCAACCAGTCCGCGGGCAGCGACCCGAAGGCGTCCGCGGGCCTGGAGTCGCTCTTCGCCCGCCGCGCCGAACTCAACTCGCGCATAGCCGACTTCGACGAACGCGCCGCCGACGCGCGGACCGGCACGCCCCAGGTCGTCGCCGGCACGCAGATCGTCGACGACCCGCGCGCGCTGCGGCACTCCCTGCCCAAGGCCCTGGTCACCGACGCCGTGATCGGGCTGGTCCTCGGACTCTTCCTGGGCCTCGCCCTGGCCGCGGTCGGCACGGTGGTCGCGGACCGCCCCGTGCTGCGCCGGGACATCGCGGCGAACCTCGGCGCCTCCGTCATCGCGGAGCTGCCCCGCCGGAAGGGGAGGCCGTGGCAGCGCCGGCGCACCCGGGCCACCCGCGAACGGCTCACCGCGAGCCTGGCCCGCACCACCCGCGGGTCCGCCGAACCGGTGTCGCTGCTGGAACTGGGCTGCGCGCGCGGCGCGAGCGTCCTCGCCCTCGATCTCGCCCGGGCGATGGCGGCCGAGGGGCCCGTCACCGTCGTCGACGGCCTGCCCCGCCCGCTGCTGGCGGGCCGCCGCCAGAAGCCGGGGGACCCGGCCGTGGTCGGCGCCGAGCGGGCCGCGGCCGTGCCGTCCCAGGAACGCAGGATCGGCGTCGGCTCCGTGGCACCCGGCACGGCGTGGACGGACTTGCGCCACCTCGGCACCCAGACGGTGCTCGTGGTGCGCGCCGGACACGGCAGCGCCGCGTGGCTGCACACCGTGGCACGGCAACTCGCCGACCAGCGCATCCCGGTGATCGGCGTGGTCCTGATCGACCCCGACCCGCGGGACCGCACCGACGGCACCCTGTGGGACGGACTGCAGACCGCGCTGCGCGGCCGGAGCGAGCCGTCCGGACGGCAGCCCGGCACCGGCCGGCGGCGCACGGACCGGCAGCCGGTGTGGGCCGCCCGCGTCCCGGACAACGACCAGGAGGTCCGGTAGCACATGTGCGGCATCGCAGGTACCTACCGGTGGCCCGAAGGCAAGGCCGTGACCGACCGGCTCACCGACACCCTCGCCCACCGCGGACCCGACGGGGCCGGCCGCTACAGCCACCCCGTCGGCGACGCCGAGGTCCACCTCGGACACCGACGGCTGGCCATCATCGACCTCTCCGACACCGGCGCCCAGCCGATGGTCTCGGACGGCCTGGTCCTCACCTACAACGGCGAGCTGTACAACGCGCCCGAGCTGCGCGCCGAGCTGACGGCCGCCGGCGTGCGCTTCCGCGGCACCTCCGACACCGAGGTGCTGCTGGAGGCCTGGCGGCGCTGGGGCACGGACTGCCTGCCCCGGCTGCGCGGCATGTTCGCGTTCGGCGTCTTCGACGAGCGCACCGGCGACCTGGTGCTCGCCCGCGACCAGCTCGGCATCAAGCCGCTGTTCCTGCTCCGGCGCGGCGGGGGCCTGGTGTTCGCCTCCGAGCTCAAGGCGCTGGCCGCCGCCACCGGAGGCACGCTGGAGGTGGACCACGCGGCTCTGGTGGCCTCACTGCTGTACTACTGGGTGCCGGACTCGCGCTGCGCGTTCCGCGAGGCGGAGAAGCTGCCGCCGGGCACCTGGCTGAGGTGCCGCCCCGACGGCCGGGTGGAGCGCGGCCGGTTCTGGAACCTGAAGGACGTCGCCGCCGAGGGCGCGGAGCGGGCCCGCTCGGGCGAGCAGCCGGACCTGGCCGCCGTCGTCGAGGAGTCGACCCGGCGCCACCTGCTGTCCGACGTGCCCGTGGCGACCTTCCTCTCCGGCGGCCTCGACTCCAGCTGGCTGACCGCCCTGGCGGCCCGCCACCGGCCGGGGATCTCCGCCTACACGATCGGGTTCCGCGCCGAGGACGCCCGGTTCGAGGCGATGCCGGACGACCTGCGCTACGCCCGGCAGGTGGCCGCCCGGTTCGGCGTCGACCTGCACGAGATCGAGATCGCGCCGGACGTCCTGGACCTGCTGCCGCGGATGACGTACCACCTCGACGAGCCCATCGGCGACCCCGCGGCGATCAACACCTACCTGATCTGCAGGGCCGCACGCGAGGCCGGCGTGAAGGTGATGCTCTCCGGGATGGGCGCGGACGAGCTGTTCGCCGGCTACCGCAAGCACCTGGCCAACCTCATCGCCGTGCGCTACCAGCGCGTGCCGCGGCCCCTGCGGCGCGGGCTGTCCGGGGCGGTGGACCGGCTGCCGGTCGCCACCAGCCGCCGCGGGTACCGGTCGGTGCGCTTCGCCAAGCGGTTCCTGTCCTTCGCCGGCCTGCCGGAGGAGACCGCCTTCCGGCGCAGCTACACCATGTACGACCAGGACGAACTGCTCGCGCTCCTGAACCCGGACCTGGCCGGGACGGTCGAGGACGTGCTGACCGAGCACGCGGACGTCTACGCGGACAACGACCTCGACGACTTCGTCAACCGGATGTGCCTCACCGACGCCCGGATGTTCCTGCCGGGCCTCAACCTCACGTACACGGACCGCTCCAGCATGGCGGCCTCGACCGAGGTACGCGTGCCGTACGTGGACGTCGAGGTGGTCAGGGCGGCCTTCGCCGTGCCCGGCGACCGCAAGATCGTCGGACGCCAGGGCAAGGCGGTCCTCAAGGAGGCGGCCACCTCGATCCTGCCGCGGGAGATCGTGTACCGGCCCAAGGGCCTGTTCAGCGCCCCGCTGCGGGCCTGGATGAGCCGTGACCTGGCGCCGCTGGTGCGCGAGGTGGTCGAGGACGGCCTGCTCGTGAAGTCCGGGTTCCTGCGCCGCGACGCGCTGGCCCGGCTGGTCGCCGAGGACGCCGCCGGGCAGCGGGACTACTCCAAGCATCTGTGGCACGTACTGACTCTCGAGTACTGGTACCGCGACGCGACCTCTGGGTCCGGCCGGCGCACTCGTACGACGGCTTAGGAATTCGGAGGAGTTCGGGTGAAGCAGGTAGTGCAGAACTACAAGAGCGGCGAGCTGGCGGTGCTCGACGTGCCGGAGCCGGGGTGCAAGCCGGGCGGTGTGCTGGTCCGCAGCGCCTACTCGCTGATCTCCACCGGCACCGAGCTGATGAAGGTGTCCGAGGCCGGCATGTCGATGCTGGGCAAGGCCCGTTCACGGCCGGACCAGGTGGCCAAGGTCATGCAGAGCGTCGCCACCAACGGAGTGCCCGCCACCTACCGCAAGGTGATGGGCAAGCTGGACTCCTACACACCGCTCGGCTACTCGCTGTGCGGCGTGGTCGAGCAGGTCGGCGCGGGCGTCGACGACGTCAAGGCCGGCGACCTCGTGGCCTGCGCGGGCAACGAGCACGCGCTGCACGCCGAGCTGAACTGGGTGCCGAAGAACCTCTACACGCCGGTGCCGGACGGTCTCGCGCCGCGCCACGCTGCCTTCGGCACCGTCGGATCGATCGCGCTGCAAGGTGTCCGCCAGGGCGCGCCCCAACTGGGCGAGGTGGCGCTGGTCATCGGCCTCGGCCTGATCGGACAGCTGGTGGTCCAGCTCCTGACCGCCTCCGGGGTCCGCGTCGTCGGCGCCGACCCCGACCCGGCGCGCTGCGACCTCGCCGCGCGCCTGGGGGCGGCGGCCTGCGGCGACCCCTCCTCGGCGGCCGTGGAGGCCGCGGTCGCCGAACTCACCGACGGACACGGCGTGGACCAGGTGTACCTGGCGGCCGGCGGCGGCAGCAACCAGCCCGTCGAGCTGGCGGCCCGGCTCTGCCGGGACCGCGGCCGGGTCGTCGACATCGGCAAGTGCCGCCTGGACCTGCCCTGGAACGCGTACTACGAGAAGGAACTCGACGTCCGGTTCTCACGGTCCTACGGCCCCGGACGCTACGACCCGGAGTACGAACTGGAGGGACGCGACTACCCGATCGGCTACGTCCGCTGGACCGAGCGCCGCAACCTCGCGTGCTTCCTCGGCCTCGTCGCCCGCGGCAGCGTCGACGTGGAGCCCCTGGTCTCCCACGTCGCCGACTTCGAGGACGCCGTCGAGACGTACCGGCGCCTGAAGGACGGCGAACTGAAGGCCGTGGCCGTCCTGTTCCGCTATCCCGAGGCGGCCGCCGAGACACGGCAGACACCCGCCCCGTCGGTGACCGTGCCCGCGGTGCGCCACGCCGGACCCGCCTCCGCGCCGGCCCGGCCCGCCACGGCTGCGGTGCGGCTCGCGTTCGTCGGTGCCGGGAACTACGCGACGTCGATGCTGCTGCCGCACCTGGCGCGGCGCGAGGGTGTCGAGCTGTCGACCGTCGTCACCACGACGGCGCTCTCCGCGGCCAACGCACAGCGGAAGTTCGGCTTCGCCCACGCCACCACCGACCTCGACGCCGTGCTCGGCGACGACTCCGTGGACGCCGTGTTCGTCGTCACCCGGCACAGCTCGCACGCCGAACTCACCCGCAGGGCACTGCTGGCGGGCAAGACCGTGTTCGTGGAGAAGCCCCTGGCCCTCACCCAGGACGAACTGGCGTCCGTGCTCGCGGCGGTGGAGGAATCCGGCAACGACCGCCTCCAGGTGGGCTTCAACCGCCGGTTCGCACCGCTGCTGACCGAGGCCAAGCAGCGCCTCGGCACCCGCACGGAGCCGGCGAGCCTGCGCTACCTGGTCAACGCCGGCCGGTTGCAGCACGGCAGCTGGTACCTCCGCCAGGGCACCGAGGGCTCCCGGTTCGAGGGCGAGGGCGGGCACTTCGTGGACACCGCGAGCTGGCTGCTCGACGCCGACCCGGTCTCGGTGTACGCGGTCGCCCCGACCGGCAACGAGGACCTCCAGGTCGTCCTCCGCTACCCGGACGGATCCACCGCCACCATCAGCTACGTCACCACCGGCGCGCCCGGCTTCCCCAAGGAGACGCTGGACCTCGTCGCCGACGGCAAGGTGCTCAGACTCGACGACTTCGTCCGCGCCTCGGTGTACGGCCGTAAGCGCTGGGTCAGTTCACGGCTGCCGAAGGCCCGCGACAAGGGCCAGAACGCCGAACTGGCCGCGTTCGTCAAGGCCGTTCGGACCGGCGGTCCGATGCCGGTGCCGCTGGAGTCGCTGGCCGCCACCACGGCGGCCACCCTCGCGGTGCGCGGCGCCCTGGCCGCGGGCGCTCCCGTGACGCTGGAGCGGGCCCGATGACCATGAGCGCGGGCTGGTACCTGCGACGCCTGTCCCGGATGGGGCCGCGGGAGATCACCGGCCGGGCCGGCGACACGCTCCGCAGACGGCGGTGGCGGTCCGCCCGGCCGGACCGCCCGGAGGTGACCGGCGCCCGGTTCACCGCCGTCCTGCCCGCCGGGACGCTCGCGGCGGTGCCGCCGGACGCCGCCAAGCGCCTCGTCGCCGAGGCCGACCGGCTGATGTCCGGGCGGGCCGAGTACTTCGGGGTGGTCCGCGACGACCTCACCGACCCGGACTGGTGGCGCGACCCGAAGACCGGGCGCCGGGCGCCGGGTGGCTACGCCTTCGACGTGCCGTACCGCGACGAGGACACCGTCGGGGACATCAAGCAGATCTGGGAACCGTCCCGGCACCAGTACCTCACCGTGCTCGCCGCCGCCTACGCGGTCACCGGGAACGAGCGGTACGCCGAGCGGGTGGCCGAGCACCTGCGGTCGTGGTGGGCGGTGAACCCGCCGCTGCGCGGCGTGCACTGGGTCAGCGGCATCGAGCTGGGCATCCGGCTGCTGTCCTGGGTGTGGGTCCGCCGGCTGCTCGACGACTGGCCGGGCGCGGCCGATCTGTTCGAGGACAACCCGGTGGCGCTGGACCAGATCTGGCACCACCAGCGCTGGCTGGCCGCCTTCCCGAGCCGCGGCTCCTCGGCGAACAACCACGTCATCGCCGAGGCCGCCGGGCAGCTCGCGGCGGCCTGCGCGTTCGGCTGGTTCCCCTCCTCGGGACGCTGGCGGGCCGACGCGCTGCGGTCGCTCGACCGGCACCTGCGCGCCAACACCTTCGGCTCCGGCCTCAACCGCGAACTGGCCACCGAGTACCACGGACTGGTCCTGGAACTCGGCCTGGCCGCGCTGGCCGAGGCCGATGCCGCGGCCGTGCCCGTCCCCGCCACCGTCCGGCTGGTGCTGCTGCGGATGACCGACGCGCTCGCGGCCGTCGTGGACGACCGGCTGCGGCCGCCGCGCCAGGGCGACGCGGACGACGGCCACGGTCTGATCGTGGACGGACCGGACACCGACCGCTGGGGTTCCCTGCTGGCCACCGGCGCCGCCGTGTTTGGCCGCCTGGACTGGTGGCCCGAGGCGCCCGGCACCGATGTGCGCACCCCGCTGCTCGCCGCGCTCGTGCGCCCGTACCCGGCGGACGGCACCGCGCGGACCGTCTCCCGCCCGGCCCGCCGCCCGGCGCACTTCGCCGACGCGGGGCTCGCCGTGCTGCGCGGGCCGGGAGGCATCTGGTGCCGCTGCGACGGCGGTCCGCACGGCTTCCTGTCCATCGCCGCGCACGCTCACGCGGACGCGCTGTCCCTCGAGGTCCGGCACGACGGCGTCGACGTGCTCGCCGACCCGGGGACGTACTGCTACCACGGCCAGCCGGAGTGGCGGCGCTACTTCCGGTCGACCCTCGGCCACAACACGCTGGAACTGGACGGCGCCGACCAGTCCGTGTCCGGCGGCCCGTTCCTGTGGACCCGGCACGCCCGCACCCGCGTCCTGGCCGCGGACCCGGACGGCGCGGACCCGCGCTGGTGCGCCGAGCACGACGGCTACCAGGGGTCCGTGCACCGCCGCCGGGTGGAGCTGACGGCCGCGAGCCGGAAGCTGACGGTGGTCGACGAGGTGCGCGGCCCGCGCCGCACCGTGCGGCTCGCCTTCCACCTCGGCCCGGCGATCGCCGCCGACCTGGTGGGTAACCGGGCGGCGCTCACCTGGATCCGGGACGGCGAGGGGCGTTCCGCGGTCCTCGACCTGCCGGCGGAGCTGTCCTGGCGGGCGCACCGCGGCGAGACCGATCCGCCGCTCGGCTGGTACTCCGCGGGATTCGGGCGCAAGGAGCCCGCCACGACGCTGGTCGGCACCGGCACCGCCGACGGCACGTCCGCGTTCACCACCGTGCTCGGGTTCGGCGGCTAGGGGGAGCAGGTGAGGAACACGAGGCGGCACTGGGTGTGGACGGCGGCACCGCTGACGGCACTGGCCCTGCTGACGGCGACCGGCTGCGACGGCACGCCGGACGCCCCCGCGGCTCGGCCGACCGCCGCGCCGTCCACGTCCACGTCCGCGGCCCGGGCCGTGGCCCGGGTGTGCGCGCACCCCGCGGCCGGCCCCGCCAAGCCACCGGCCGGCGCCGTGACCGTCGACCCCGCGAAGGTCGGCGACCTGGCCGCGAAGACCAAGAGCAGCCCGCCGCACACCACGTTCTGGCTCCGGCCGGGCCGGCACCGGCTCGACCCGGACCGCTACGCCCAGGTGATCCCGAAGACCGGGGACAGCTACCTCGGTGCGCCGGGCGCGGTCCTGGACGGCGGGAAGAAGAACCAGTACGCGTTCGCGGGCACCGCCCGGGACGTCACCATCCGCTACCTGACCGTGCAGCGGTTCGTCGCACCGCGGGACGAGGGCGTGGTCAACCACGACTCCGCCGACGGGTGGGTGATCGAGCACTCCACGGTCCAGGACAACTCCGGGGCCGCACTGATGGCCGGTGACCGCCAGCGGGTCCGCGCCAACTGTCTGCGCGACAACGGGCAGTACGGCATGAACGCCTACAAGGGCGGCGGCGGCATCACCGGCCTGGTGGTCGAGGACAACGAGATCACGGGCAACAACACCGACGACTGGGAGCGCAGGCAGCAGGGCTGCGGCTGCACCGGAGGCATCAAGTTCTGGGCCGTCGACGGCGCCGACATCCGCGGCAACTGGGTGCACGGCAACCACGGAGCGGGCCTGTGGGCGGACACCGACAACAACGACTTCCTCGTCGAGGACAACGTCCTGGAGTCCAACGACGGCCCCGCGCTGATCTACGAGACCAGCTACAACGCGATCGTCCGGGACAACACGATCCGGCGGAACAACTGGACCGAGGGCCGCAGGTACGCCGACCGCGGCGACACCTTCCCCTACGCGGCCGTCTACCTGTCCGAGTCCGGCGGCGAACCGCGGATCCGGGCCCGCACCGACCGCATCGAGATCTACCGGAACGTCCTGGAGGACAACTGGTCCGGGATCACCCTGTGGGAGAACGCCGACCGCTTCTGCAACAGCCCGGCCAACACCTCCTCCGGCGACTGCACCCTGCTGGTGAAGGACACCCGCCGCTGTGCGGCGCCGTCGATCGCCAAGGCGCCGCTGTACGGCGACTGCCGCTGGAAGACCCAGCGCGTGGACATCCACGACAACCGCTTCGAGCTCGACAAGTCCGTCGTCGACTGCACGCAGATGTGCGACCGGATGGCGGTGCTGTCCAACTACGGCACCTATCCGGACTGGTCCCCGTACAAGGGCGAGAAGGTGGCGGAGGCGATCACGTACAGGCAGCACAACCGGTGGCACCGCAACGTCTACGTCGGGCCGTGGAAGTTCGTCGCCTACGACCCGAGCCGGGTGCTCGACTTCGACGACTGGCAGGGCCCGGACTACCGGCAGGACGCGGGCAGCACCCTCGACCCAGGGGCCGGTGACTGAGATGGACGAACGGACGAACACCCGGCCGCGGACGACGACGGAGACCGGCACCGGACGCGCCGCCGGCACCCCGAGGACCGTCGGGGTCGTCTGGGGGCTGCTGGTCCTCAACACGCTCGGCTCGGCCGGGGCGAAGACCATCGTCCCGCTGCCGCGCTCCCTCATCCAGATGGTCACCATGGGCGCCCTGGTCGCCGCGTTCGCGCTGGCGCTCGTGGTCAACCCCCGGGTGCGCGTGCGGCCCAGCGCCTACCTGCTCCTGCTCACCCTGTTGCTCGTGACCAGCGTGATCTCCAGCGCGAACCTGGAGTCCGGCTTCGGCGCGCTGTTCCGCTGCTTCCGGCTGGCCCTCTTCATCGGCACGCTGTGGCTGCTCAGCCGCTGGTGGGACGGCAGTCCGACGTTCGTCCGGTACCACGTCCGGGCGTACTTCGCGGTGCTCGGCTCGGTCGCCGCCGGCCTGGTCGTCTCACCCGGCGCGGCACTGCCCGACCTCTACGGCGGACGCCTGGTCGGCGCGCTGTGGCCGCTCACCCCGCCGCAGATCGGCCAGTACGCGGCGGTGATCATCGGACTCACCGTGCTGCTCGTCCTCGGCCGCAGGACCGACGGGACCAGCGCCGCGGTGGTCATCGTGCCGTCCCTGGTGCTGCTCGCGCTGACCCACACCCGCACGGCCACGCTCGGCCTGTTCGTCGGGCTGGCGCTGGCGATCGGCTCGCTCGTCCTGACCAGCGCGGCAGCCCGCCGGTTCTTCACCTGGGCGGTGGTCTGCGGCGCGGTCGCCGGGGTCGGGTTCGCCTCCGCCCTGCAGACGTGGTTCCTGCGCGGACAGAGCAAGGAGAACTTCTCCAGCCTCACCGGCCGGGCCAAGGTCTGGGACGCCCTGCTGTCCGCACCCCGGTCGACCTCGGAGAAGGTCCTCGGCGTGGGCCTGGGCGACAAGTCGTTCGGCGGGCTGCCGATCGACAACAGCTGGCTGGCCGTCTACAACGAGCAGGGCCTGGCGGGCGTGACCCTCGTCGCGGTGATCATCATCGTGCTGGGCGCCGTCGCGCTGCTGCGCCCGCCGTCGCTGCAGCGCGCCTGCGCGATCTTCCTGATCAGCTACTGCGCGGTCGCCTCGTACACCGAGGCCGGTCTCGGGGACGCCTCGCCCTACCTGCTGCACCTGGCGCTGGCCGCCTCGCTGCTGGCGGCACCCGCAGCGGCGGCGCCCGGTGTTCCCCGACGGCCCGACCACCGACCGGAGGCGTCCTGAGCATGCGTGTCCTCGTGGTGCACAACCGCTACGGCTCGGCGCAGCCGAGCGGTGAGAACAAGGTCGTCGACCAGGAGGTGGAGCTGCTGCGCGCGGCGGGCCACCGGGTCGAGGTGTTCGAACGGCGCAGCGACGACATCGGCCGCCGGTCCCTGCTCGGCAAGGTCGCGGTGCCGCTCCTCGTGCCCTGGAACCCGGCCGTCCGCACCGAACTGACCGCCCGGCTGCGCGCCGACCGGCCCGACGTGGTGCACGTCCACAACGTCTTCCCGCTGCTGTCGCCCGCGGTCCTCGCCGCGTGCGCCGACGCCGGGGTGCCCGCCGTCGCCACCCTGCACAACTACACGCAGGTCTGCCCGCCCGGCACCCTGCAGCGGGACGGCCGGCCCTGCACCGAGTGCGTCGGCGGCGCACCGCTGCCCGCCGTCCGGCACGGCTGCTACCGCGGCTCGCGCCTGGCCACCGTGCCGCTCGCGGTCAGCCTGTCGGCCAACCGGCGCCGGTGGTGGACCGGCGTGGAACGGTTCCTGTGCATCTCCGCGGCCCAGCGCGACGTCCTGGTGCGCTCCGGCATGCCCGCCGACCGGCTGACCGTGAAGCACAACTTCGTGCCCGACCCGGGCTCGTGCCGGGAGGGCGACGGCGAGCACCTGCTCTACCTGGGGCGGCTCGCGGAGGCCAAGGGCGTCCGGCTGCTGATGGCCGCGTGGGACGAGATCACGGCGGCCGGCGGCGTGGGCGTACCCCTGGTGATCGCCGGCACCGGACCGCTGGAACCGGAGGTGGCCGCCTGGGCGGCGGACCGTGACGACGTGCGCTACGTCGGCCTGCTGGACACGGCGGAGTGCCGCAAGGCCGTCGCACGGTCGGTCGCCGTGGTGGCCCCGTCGACCTGGCTGGAGGCGTTCGGCCTGGTCGTGGTCGAGGCGATGGCGGCCGGGGTCCCGACCGTCGCCGCCGGCCACGGCGCCTTCGTCGAACTCGTCGAGGACGAAGTCACCGGGCTGCTGCACCGGCCCGGCGACGCGGCCTCGCTCGCGTCCCGCGTACGCCGGATCGCGACCGCGCCGGAACGCAACCGGGAGATGGGCCGGGCGGCCCGCCGCCGCTACGAGCAGGGCTTCAGCCCGGCCGTCGGCCTGGCACGCCTGGTGGAGGAGTACCGCACCGCGATCGCGGGGCGGTCGGCACAGGCTCGCGACGGGGAGACCCGCGCGGGCAGGGGGGATGGGGACAGCAGATGACACGATGCCGACTCTGCGGCTCGGAAGCGATGACCAGCGTGGTGGACCTGGGGGCGACACCACCGTGCGAGAGCTTCCTCGCCGCGGACCAACTGGACGATCCGGAGCCCGCGTACCCGCTGCACCTGCGGGTCTGCACCGACTGCTGGCTCGCGCAGATCCCTCCGCTGATCACACCGGAGGAGACGTTCAAGGAGTACGCCTACTTCTCCTCGTACTCCACCTCCTGGGTGGAGCACGCGCGCACCTTCGTCGCCGGCGCCGCCGAGCGGCTGGCGCTCGGCCCCGACGCCTTCGTGGTCGAGGTGGCGAGCAACGACGGCTACCTGCTGCGGCACGTGGTGGACCGGGGGATCCGCTGCCTCGGCATCGAACCGTCGGTGAACGTCGGCGCCGCGGCACGGGAGGCGGGCGTACCCACGCTCACCGAGTTCCTCTCCCCGCGGACCGGTGCGGCCGTCCGCGCCGAGCACGGGCCGGCCGACCTGGTCGTGGCCAACAACGTGTACGCGCACATCCCCGACGTGGTCGGCTTCACCCAGGGCCTGCGCGCGCTGGTCGCCGACGACGGCTGGGTCTCCATCGAGGTCCAGCACCTGCTGACCCTGATCGAGGAGAACCAGTACGACACGATCTACCACGAGCACTTCCAGTACTACACGGTCGCCTCCGCGATCCGCGCCCTGGCCAGCGGTGGACTCGCCCTCGTGGACGTCGAGCTGCTGCCCACGCACGGCGGCTCGATCCGCCTGTGGGCCCGTCCCGCCGAGGCGGCCGGCGAGCCGACGGGACGGGTGGCCGACGTCCTCGCCCGGGAGGAGGCCGCCGGACTGCGGGAACTCGCCGGGTACACCGAGTTCTCCGCCCGGGTGGCCAAGGTCCGCCGGGACCTGCTGCGCTTCCTCGTCGATGCGGCCGAGCGCGGCCAGACGGTCGTCGGCTACGGCGCCCCCGGCAAGGGCAACACCCTGCTCAACCACTGCGGCATCCGTCCCGACCTGCTCGCCTACACCGTCGACCGCAACCCGTACAAGCACGGCAGGTTCACTCCCGGGACCCGTGTCCCGATCCTGGCGCCCGAGCGGATAGCCGCCGACAAGCCGGACTTCGTCCTCGTCCTGCCGTGGAACCTGCGGGCCGAACTCGTCGAGCAGCTGTCCTTCGTGCACGAGTGGGGCGGCCGGCTCGTCTTCCCCATCCCCGAACTGAGCATTGTCGAGGTGAAGTCGTGAAGGTCGTCCTGTTCTGCGGCGGTTACGGGATGCGGATGCGCAGCGGCGTCTCCGACGACGTGCCCAAGCCGATGGCGATGGTCGGCCCGCGACCGCTGATCTGGCACGTCATGCGCTACTACGCGTCCTTCGGGCACACCGAGTTCATCCTGTGCCTCGGCTACGGCGCCCACCACATCAAGGACTTCTTCCTCCACTACGAGGAGACGACGTCCAACGACTTCGTCCTGCGCGGCGGACGGACCGAGCTGCTGTCCACCGACATCGCCGACTGGACGATCACGTTCGCGCAGACCGGCATCGAGTCACCCATCGGCGAGCGGCTGCGCCGGGTGCGGCACCACCTGGACGGCGACGAGATGTTCCTCGCCAACTACGCCGACGTGCTCACCGACGCCCCGCTGACCGAGATGATCGACCGGTTCGCCGCGCGGGACGCCGGGGCGTCGATGATGGTGGTGCCGCCGCAGTCCTCCTTCCACTGCGTCGAACTCGGCGAGGACGGTCTGGTGGGCGGCATCACCGCGGTGAGCGAACTGCTGCTGTGGGAGAACGGCGGCTACTTCGTGCTCCGCCAGGAGATCTTCGACCACATACCGGAGGGCGGTGACCTGGTCGCCGACGGCTGCGCCCAACTCGCCAAGCAGGGCAGGCTGGTGGCGCACCAGCACCGCGGCTTCTGGAAGCCGACCGACACCGTGAAGGAACGGGCCGCGCTCGACGAGGCCTACGCCAGGGGCGACCGCCCGTGGGCCGTCTGGGAGCGGGACACCGCCGGAGCCGGAGCGTGATCCGGCTCGGTGCCGGGCCCCTGGACCGGATCGTCGCGGTGGGCGCGCACTGCGACGACATCGCCATCGGCGCCGGCGGCACGCTGCTGACGCTCTGTCAGGAACACCCCGGTGTCCGCGTCGACGCCCTCGTGCTGTCGGGCGGCGGCAGCGAGCGCGAGCAGGAGGAGCAGGCCGCGCTCACCGCGTTCTGCCCCGGCGCCGACCTGCGGCTGACCGTGCACAAACTGCCCGACGGCCGCTTCCCGGCGCACTGGGAGGAGGCCAAGTCCGCGGTCGAGGAACTGCGCGAGCGCACCGACCCCGAGCTGGTCCTCGCCCCGCGCACCGACGACGCCCACCAGGACCACCGCGGCCTGGCCCGGCTCATGACCACCGCGTTCCGGGACCATCTCGTGCTCGGCTACGAGATCGTCAAGTGGGACGGCGACCTCGGCCGGCCCGCGGCCTACCAGCCGCTCACGCCGGAGACCGCCGAACACAAGGTGCGGCTGCTGCAGGAGCACTACCCCTCGCAGCGCCACCGGCCCTGGTACGACCGGGAGGCCTTCCTCGGCCTCGCCCGGATCCGCGGCATCGAATGCCACGCCCGCTACGCCGAGGCGTTCGCCGTCGCCAAACTCACGCTCAACCTGGGGGGTTGAACCTTGCGCGTACTACTGACCGGACACCAGGGCTATCTGGGCACCGTGATGGCCCCGGTCCTGAAGGCCGCCGGGCACGACGTCGTCGGCCTGGACGCAGGCCTGTTCGCCGACTGCGTCCTCGGCCCGCGCCCCGAGGACCCGCAGGGCCACCAGGTCGACCTGCGCGACGTCACGGCCGACCACGTGGCCGGAGTGGACGCCGTGATCCACCTGGCCGCGCTCTCCAACGACCCGCTCGGCTCGCTGGCGCCCGAACTCACCTACGACATCAACCACCACGCGTCCGTCCGCCTCGCCCGCCTGGCCCGCGACGCCGGCGTGCAGCGCTTCCTGTACGCCTCCACGTGCTCGGTCTACGGCGCGGCCGGCGGTGACGACCTGGTCGCCGAGGACGCCCCGCTGCGCCCGGTGACGCCGTACGCCGAGTCCAAGGTCCGGGTGGAGGACGACCTGCACGCCCTGGCCGACGGCGACTTCACCCCGGTGTACATGCGCAACGCCACCGCCTTCGGCCACTCGCCCCGGCTGCGCGCCGACATCGTCCTCAACAACCTGGTCGGACACGCCCTGCTGTCCGGCGAGGTCCTCGTGCTCTCCGACGGCACGCCCTGGCGCCCGCTGGTGCACGCCGCCGACATCGCGCAGGCCTTCACCGCCGCGCTGACCGCGCCGCGCGAGGCCGTGCACGACCGGGCGTTCAACATCGGCAGCGAGGTCAACAACGTCACCGTCGCCGAGATCGCCGAGCAGGTCGCCGACGCGGTGACCGGCTCCAAGGTGGTCATCACCGGCGAGAACGGCGCCGACCCGCGGTCCTACCGGGTGGACTTCTCCCGGTTCCGCGCCGCGGTCCCCGGCTTCGAGTGCGCCTGGACGGTACAGCGCGGCGCGCTCGAACTCGCCGACGCCTACCGCACGTTCGGCCTGACCCGGGAGGACTTCGAGCAGCGCTTCACCCGGCTCGCCGTGCTGCGCGCGGCGACCGACGCGGGCACCGTCGACGACACCCTCAGGCGGCGCCGGTGACCGAGGTCGGCAACGAGATGTACGCCCTGGTGGAGCGGATGTACCCGCTCTGCCGGAGCATCACCGGCGACGGTGTGCGCGCCACCCTCGACATCGTCGGGGAGTACATCCCGCTCCAGGTGCACGAGGTGCCCACCGGGACGCAGGTGCTCGACTGGACGGTGCCGCAGGAGTGGAACATCCGGGACGCGTACATCGCCGACGCCACCGGCCGGCGGGTCGTCGACTTCGCCGCGTCCAGTCTGCACGTGCTCGGCTACAGCGTGCCGGTGTCGGCCACCATGCCCCTCGCCGAACTGCGCGCCCACCTGCACACGCTGCCGGACCACCCGACCTGGGTGCCGTACCGCACCAGCTACTACAAGCCGGACTGGGGCTTCTGCCTGGCGCAGGAGACCCTGGACGCGCTGCCGGACGGCGAGTACGAGGTCCGCGTCGACTCCACCCTCGCCGACGGCCACCTCACCTACGCCGAGTACGTGGTTCCCGGACAGGTCCCCGACGAGGTCATCGTCTCCTGCCACGTCTGCCACCCGTCGCTGGCCAACGACAACCTCGCCGGCATCGCGGTGGCGACCTGCCTGGCCCGCGCGCTGGCGGAGCAGCGGACCCACTACACCTACCGGTTCCTGTTCGCACCCGGCACCATCGGGGCGATCACCTGGCTGGCCCGCAACGCGGACCGGGTGGACCACGTCAAGCACGGTCTGGTGCTGGCCTGCGCCGGTGACCCGGGGCAGGTGACGTACAAGCAGAGCAGGCGTGGCGACGCGGAGATCGACCGGGTGCTGCGGCACGTCCTGACCGCCTCCGAACGCCCGCACCGCGTCAACGAGTTCACCCCGTACGGCTACGACGAGCGGCAGTTCTGCTCACCCGGCTTCAACCTGGGCGTCGGCTCGCTCACCCGCACCCCGTACGCCGGCTACCCCGAGTACCACACCTCCGCGGACAACCTGGACTTCGTCTCCCCGGCGGCCATGGCGGACACCCTCGCCCTCTGCCGGGAGGCGTTCGCCGTCCTCGACCGCAACCGGCGGTACGTCAACCTCAGCCCCTACGGCGAACCCCAGCTCGGCCGGCGCGGACTCTACGGCGCGCTCGGTGGCCGCAGCGACACCCAGCAGGCCCAGATGGCCATGCTCTGGGTGCTCAGCCTCTCCGACGGCGAACACGATCTGCTGGACGTCGCCGAGCGGTCCGGGCTCCCGTTCGACACCGTCGCCGGAGCGGCCGGCGCGCTGCTCGACGCCGGACTGATCAAGGAATGACGCGGATGACCACCGAGGGGGAGAAGACGACGAGGGCACCGGCCGGGTCCGCCAGGCGGGCCCTGGTCGGCCGGCTGTCCTGGGGACTGGCCGACCAGGCCGCCTCCAGCATCAGCAACTTCGCGGTGGGCATCTACGTGGCCCGCTCGCTGGGGGTCACCGCGTTCGGCGTGTTCAGCCTGGCCTGGGTGACCTACGGCGTGGTGCTCAACGTCTCCCGCGGCCTGGCCACCGACCCGCTCGTGGTGCGCTTCAGCGGCGTGCCGGAGGCGTCCTGGCGCGGCGCGACCGCCCGTTCGACGGGCACCGCGCTCGGCGTCGGCTCGGTCCTCGGCGTGGTCTGCCTGGCGGCCGGGTTCGGCCTCGGCGGCCGCGTCGGACCCGCCTTCGCCGCCCTCGGCATCATGCTGCCGGGACTGCTGCTCCAGGACGCCTGGCGGTTCGCGTTCTTCGCCGCGGGCACCGGCCGCAAGGCGTTCCTCAACGACGTCGTGTGGGGCATCGCGCTGGTCCCGGCCCTGGTGGTGGCCGCCCACGTGGACAGCGTGGCCGCCTTCGTGCTCGCCTGGGGCGCCTCCGCCACGGTGGCGGCCGGCTACGGCTGCCTCCAGTCCGGCATCCGGCCCCGGACGGCGCAGGCACGCGGCTGGCTGCGCGAACAACGCGACCTCGGCTACCGCTACCTGGTCGAGAACGTCAGCCTCAGCGGCGCCAGCCAGGTACGGGCGTACGGGCTCGGCGTCATCGTCGGCGTCGGCGCGGTGGGCGCGGTGCGCGGCGCCGAACTCCTGATGGGCCCGTTCCTCGCCGTCCTCATGGGACTCTCCCTGGTCACCGTCCCCGAGGCGGCACGCGTGCTGCGGCGGGCCCCGCACCAACTGGGCAGGTTCTGCCTCCTCCTGGGCGGCGGGCAGGCCGCCGGAGCGCTGCTCTGGGGCTCCGCGCTGCTGCTGACGCCCGGCCGGCTCGGCGCGCTGGCGCTCGGCGACGTCTGGCACTCCTCCTCGCACCTCATCGTGCAGATCACCCTCAGCGTCGCCGGAGCGGGCCTCGGCACCGGCGCGGCGGCCGGACTGCGCGCGCTCGGCGCGGCTCGGCGCAGCCTGCGCTGCCAGCTGTTCGCGTCCGCCTGCTACGTCGGCGGCGGTCTCGGCGGCGCGGCCGCCGGCGGCACGGCCGGCTCGGCCTGGGGCGTCGCCGCCGCGACCCTCGGCGGCTCGGCCGTGTGGTGGCTCCAGCTGCGCTCCGCCCTGCGCGAGCACCACGACCCATCCATTCCCGAAGTGAGGACCTCATGACCGCCCGACCCAGGCTGAGCATCGGCCTGCCCGTGTACAACGGCGAGGAGTACCTGGCCGAGTCGTTCGACGCCCTGCTCGGCCAGACCTACGAGGACTTCGAACTGGTCGTCTCCGACAACGCCTCGACCGACGGGACCGAGTCCGTCTGCCGCAAGTACGCCGCCCAGGACTCCCGCATCCGGTACCTGCGGCTGCCCCGGAACATCGGTGCGACGCCGAACCACAACCGGGTGCTCGCCGAGGCCCGCGGCGAGCTGTTCAAGTGGGCCTCGCACGACGACCTCTACGGCCGCGACCTGCTGCGCCGCTGCGTGGACGCGCTGGACGAGCGGCCGGACGTGATCCTCGCGCACACCGGGCAGGCGGTCATCGACGGCGACGGCCAGGTCACGGTCCCCTACGAGTACACGCTCGCCACCGACTCGCCGAACGCGCCGGAGCGCTTTCGCAGTCTGCTGTTCGAGCCGGGCGGCGACGACTTCTACGGGGTGATGCGGACCGACGTGCTGCGCCGGGTGAAACCGATGGACAGCTACCACCACGCGGACCGCACCTACGTCGCCGAGATCACCCTGCACGGCCCCTTCCACCAGGTGCCGGAACTGCTGTACTTCCGCCGCGACCATCCCACCCGCGCCGAGCGGGCCAACCCCTCCAAGCGCTCCCGGTGCGTCAACCTGGACCCGCGCCGGGCCGGGCCGCTGCACCCGACGCCCCGGCTGCTCGCCGAGTACGTCTGGGGCTTCGCCTCGGCGATCCGGCGGGCACCCCTGTCCGCGGCCGACCGGCGCGCCTGCTACCGCCACCTCACCGCCTGGCTGACCAGCCGGGTCAGGCCGGGCGCCGGCGAGCGGGTCGAGGACCGCGCCCCGGTCGACCCGGCCCTGCTCACGGTCTCCGTCGACGCCCTCGTCGCCGGCCGCGAGGGCAGGAGGCCGGCATGACGTCCCCGGCCGGAACGCCGGTGCGCGTCGGGCTGTTCGGCCTGCTCGGCTCCGGCAACCTCGGCAACGACGGCTCGCTCGAAGCCGTCCTCGGACACCTGCGCGCCGAGCACCCCGACGCCGTGGTGGACGCGCTGTGCGGCGGACCCGAGGCGGTGACGGCCCGGTTCGGGATCCCCGCCACCCGCCTGCACTGGAACCGCGCGGAGTACCGGACCGCGTCACGCGCGGGCGCGATCGCGGCGAAGGGGCTCGGCAAACTCGTCGACGTCTTCCGCACCGCCTCCTGGGTACGCCGCCACGACGTGGTCATCGTGCCCGGCATGGGCGTCCTGGAGGCCACCCTGCCGCTGCGCCCGTGGGGCTTCCCCTACGCGCTGTTCCTGCTCTGCGCGAGCGGCCGGCTCCTCGGCACCAGGGTCGCGCTGGTCAGCGTCGGCGCCGCCGAGATCGGCAACCGGCCCACCCGGGCCCTGGTGCGCTGGTCCGCACGGCTGGCCGCCTACCGCTCCTACCGGGACACCCAGTCCCGCGACGCCATGCGCGCGATGGGCGTGGACACCGCCCGCGACGAGGTCTACCCGGACCTGGCGTTCGCCCTGCCGGCACCACCGGCGAGCGAGCCCTCCGGCGAGCCGGGCCCGGTGTGCGTGGGCGTCATGGACTTCCACGGCGGCAACGACGACCGCGCCCGCGCCGACGAGATCTACGAGCGCTACCTCGACGGCACGATCCGCTTCGTCCGCACCCTGGCCGAGGAGGGCAGACCGGTCCGGCTGCTCACCGGCGACCGGTGCGACGCGACGGTGGTCGCCGCGATCCTCGACGCGGTCGACTCGCCGCTGGTCACCGCCGCCGAACCGGCCTCGCTGGCCGACCTGATGAAGGAGATGGCGGCCGCCGACACCGTGGTGGCCGTCCGCTACCACAACCTGATCTGCGCGCTGAAGACCGCAACACCGGTGCTCGCCCTCAGCTACGCGGCCAAGAGCGACGCCCTCATGGCCCGGATGGGCCTCGGCGCGTACTGCCACCCGGCCCGCGAGGTCGACGCCGACCGGCTGCTGGAGCAGTTCCGGGCGCTGGAGAAGGCGTCGCCCGAGCTGCGGCGGAACCTCGTCGAGCGGAACCTCGACGCGGCCCGGCAGCTCGACCACCAGTTCACCGCCCTGGCCGCGGCCGTCTTCCCGGCCGCCGACCGCACCCACGCCCGGCAGGAGTCCCGATGAGAGCGACCGAGGTCCCGGAGATCGCCGGCGCGTACCTGTTCGAGCCGACCCCGTACGCCGACGAACGCGGCTTCTTCTGCCGCACCTTCGACGCCGACGTGATCCGTTCGGTGGGACTGGACCCGGACGCCTTCGTGCAGGACAGCGTGTCCCGGTCGGTCCGGGGCGTGCTGCGCGGCCTGCACCTGCGCGCCGGCGCCGGCGAGGCCAAGCTGGTGCGGTGCTCGTACGGCAGGATCTTCGACGTCGTCGTGGACCTGCGGCCGAACTCGCCCACCTACCGGAACCGGGCCTTCTTCGAACTGTCCGGCGAGACCCAGGCCACCGTGTACATCCCCGCCGGATGCGCGCACGGCTTCCAGGCACTGACGGAGACCGCGGACACCTCGTACCGGATCGACCGTCCGCACGATCCGGCCGAGGACGTGACGATCGCCTTCGACGACCCGGAGCTCGCCATTCCGTGGCCGCTGCCGGTCACATCGATGTCCCCACGGGACCGGGAGGCACCGAGCCTCGCCAAGGTCTCGCAGCACTAGGAAAGCCGAGGTCGGCGTGCCCATCGAAGACATCCGAGAAACCCTCCTTCCCCGCTCGCGCAAGGCCAACGAGCGGCTGCACGCCATGATCCCCGGGGGCGCGCACACCTACGCAAAGGGCGACGACCAGTACCCCGAGAACCTGGCACCGGTCATCAGCCACGGCCGCGGAGCCCACGTGTGGGACGTCGACGGCAACCGCTACATCGAGTACGGGTCCGGCCTGCGCTCGGTCAGCCTCGGCCACGCCCACCCGCGCGTGGTCGAGGCGGCCCGGCGGGAACTGGACCGCGGCAGCAACTTCGTCCGGCCGTCCATCGTGGAGGTCGAGGCGGCGGAGCGCTTCCTGGCCACCGTGCCGACGGCCGAGATGGTGAAGTTCGCGAAGAACGGGTCCGACGCCACCACCGCCGCGGTCCGCCTGGCCCGTGCCGTCACCGGGCGCCCGCGCGTGGCCCTCTGCGCCGACCATCCCTTCTTCTCCGTCGACGACTGGTTCATCGGCACCACCCCGATGTCCGCCGGCATTCCGGCGGCCACCACGGAACTCACCGTGTCCTTCCCGTACGGCGACCTGGCCGCCACCGAGGAACTGCTGACCCGGTACCCGGACGAGGTCGCCTGCCTGATCCTGGAACCCGCCACCCAGACCGAGCCACCGCCCGGCTACCTCGCCGGCCTGCGCGAACTGGCCGACCGGCACGGCTGCGTACTGATCTTCGACGAGATGATCACCGGCTTCCGCTGGTCCGAGGCGGGCGCCCAGGGCCTGTACGGCGTCGTCCCCGACCTCTCCACCTTCGGCAAGGCGCTCGGCAACGGGTTCGCCGTCTCCGCCCTGGCCGGCCGACGCGGCCTGATGGAACGGGGCGGACTGCGTGACTCCGGTGACCGGGTGTTCCTGCTGTCCACCACGCACGGTGCCGAGACCCACTCCCTGGCGGCCGCGATGGCCGTCCAGACGGTCTACGTCGAGGAGGGGATCACCGCGCGGCTGCACGCCCTCGGCGAGCGGCTGGCCGCCGGTGTCCGCGACGCCGCGGCGGCCATGGGCGTCGGCGATCACGTCGTGGTCCGGGGCCGGGCCAGCAACCTGGTCTTCGCCACCCTCGACGAGAACCTGCGGCCCTCGCAGCAGTACCGCACCCTCTTCCTGCGCCGACTCCTCGCGGGCGGCGTGCTCGCCCCGTCGTTCGTGGTGAGCAGCGCCCTGGACGACACGGACATCGACCGCACCGTCGAGGTGGTGGCCGAGGCCTGCGCGGTGTACCGGAAGGCGCTGGAGGCCGCCGATCCCACCCCCTGGGTGGCCGGACGGGCGGTGAAGCCGGTGTTCCGCCGCCTGGCGTGAGGTGACGTCAGCGGAGGCGTCCGCCGCCCGTGACGGCCGTCCGGTCGGCCAGACGGTCGACCAGCCACGCCGTCGCCGGTGTCACCGCCAGCGCGGTGCACCACCCGCCGAGGGCGTCGGTCGGATAGTGCGCGCCCAGGGCGACCTCGGCCCAGCCCATGGCCGCCCCGGCGGCCAGCGAGGCGGCCAGCACGAGTGCGGTGCCGGCCGCCCTGCCGACGCCGGGCCGGTCGGCCGCGGGCAGCGTCGCCATCACGGCGAGCGTGGTGAGGAAGGCGGTGTGCCCGCTCGGGTAGGACAGGTTGCCCGCGCCGTGGATGGTGCGTCCCACCACCTGCTTGAGCAGTGTCGTCGCGCCCACGGTCACGCCGACGCCGGCCACGACCAGCACCGCGGCCCGCAGGCGTCGGCGCAGCAGACAGACCGCCCCACAGGCCACGACGAGCAGCACCGACCCCACGGGTTCGCCCAGGAAGTCCAGGGCCAGCGCGACGTGCCGCCACGGCCCCCGCACGCTGTCCGCCGTCGGCGCGACCAGCCACCGGTCCACCCTGCCGGGCTCGCCGTGACCGGCGAACAGGACACCGAGGACGACGACCACCAGCGCGGCGAGCACCGCGACCGCCCCGAGCCGCGCGCGCAGCGCGGGCGGCAGCACCGCACGCGCCGCGGACCGGGCCCGGCCGGCCTCGGGATCCGCTCCTGCCAGGCGATCCACGCGAGCCCCCCGTTGTGTGTCCGCCCCCCGGCCTCTCTGTCACCCTAACCGCCCGCGACCGGTCCGGACGGCCAAGAAGACGGCCACGTAGGCGACTTGGGGAAATCCGAACGCAGGATCAAGAGGAGGTCCGGCTGGAGTCGGGCCGCGGGGATCCGGCGCTGCTGCTGGGCCGTCACAGGGGTGACGCGCCGGCTGCGAATCTTGTGCCCGTCGGAGATGATCACGCCGGATACACGTCCGTACGGCTTGTCACTGTCAGCGGCGGACGGGAATCCCCGCGTGACGGAATCTACGGCGTGCCGGGCGAGTCTGTGCGCTGCGGGCGGGGTGGTTGCTGCAGCGGCGTCGGCGCCACGGTCTCCGGGGCGGCGCGGAACGCTTCGATCACGTAGGCGGCGAAGCGGCGGGAGGCCGTGGCCCGGTCGGCACGCGGCAGGCTCTGGAGGCCCCGGTGGGCCATGAGCATGAGGGTCAGGTCGTCGACGACGAAGCCGGGGCGCAACTGGCCGGTCTCCTGGGCGCGGCGGGCCAGTTCTCCGACTGCGCGCAGAGTCTGCTCCTGGTCGGCGGCGAAGTCCATGGCCTCGGGGAAGGCCGTCATGAAGGCGTCGGCGAATCCGCGACTTTGCGCGTGCAGTGCGCAGATCCGCTCGATCAGGCTCCGGAATCCGTGCCACGAGTCAGGGTCCGTAAGGGCATCGCGGACGGCGGCACGGCAGGCTCGCCGCTGTTCGGTGAAGGTCTCCACGATCAGTGCCTGTTTGGCCGGGAAGTGCCGGTACAGCGTGGCGGGGCCGACGCCTGCGTGCCGGGCGACCTCGCGCATGGGGGCGCTCAGGCCCTCTTCGCCGAAGACCGCGCGGGCGGCGTCCAGGATGCGGGCCCGGTTGTCGCGGGTGTCGGAGCGCACGGTCCGAGGCAAACGGCTGGTCATCGTCTCTCACTTTAGCCAAACGGACGGGGGCGTCCGTTACGGTCCGATGGCGGTGCTGCCGCCCCGCCCGGTACGTCGCCGGTGATGTGCCGGCCGTGGGGAACGGCTCGGCGCCCGCGGCCCAGCAGTGATCCGTCCTTCCACCGACCCGAGGAGCCGCGATGAAAGCCGTCGTGATCAGGACGTTCGGAGCCCCCGATGGCCTGGAGATCGTCGATGTGCCCGTGCCCGATCCCGCCCCGGGGCAGGTGCGGATCGCCACGGAGGCGATCGGGGTAGGCGGCGTGGACGCCGTGATCCGCCGCGGAACGCTTGCCGCCTACGGTTTCCGGGAGGGCCACATCCTCGGCAGCGAGGTCGCGGGAAAGGTCACCGCGGTGGGAGGAGGCGTGGACGCCTCCTGGATCGGGCGGCGGGTGTGGGCGTTCACTGGCCTGTCCGGTGGGTACGCCGAGCAGGCCGTCGCCCTGATCGCTGATGTCGTTGTGCTGCCCGACGGCCTGACCTGCGCTGACGCGGTGACCCTCGGCGGCTCCGGCGTGGTCGCCCACTTCGCCCTGGACCGGGCGCGTTTCACGTCCGGCGAGACGGTGCTCGTACGCGGTGCGGCGGGCAGCATCGGCATTACGGCGGTCCAGCTCGCAGCCAGGGGTGGCGCGAGCGCGGTGGCCGTCACCACCTCGTCGGCGGAGCGTGGCGCCCGTCTGCGGGACCTGGGCGCGACCCTTGTCCTTGACCGCTCCGGCGAGGGCGGCCCGGACGCACCGGCGGGCTTCGACGTGGTGGTCGACGTCGTGGGGGGTCCCCAACTTCCCGCATTCCTCGACAAGTTGACCCCCAACGGGCGGTACGTGGCTGTCGGTGTGGTCGGTGGGCAGCCGCCCGCGGACTTCGGCATGCGGCTGATGGACGCCTTCCGCAAGTCGTTGTCGTTCGCCACATTCAGCTCTGACACCGTGCCCGGCCCCGACCGGCAGGCCGTGCGGTCGTCCCACTTCGCCGATGCTGCGCACGGGGACCTGCGCACCGTCGTGCACGCGGTGATGCCGCTGGACCACGTGGTGCTGGCCCACCGTGACATGGACGCGGGGAAGGTGTTCGGCAGAGTCGTGCTGGCGCCCTGAGCCGGGCCGGGACCGTGTTCGGATGCGAACCGACTGTCGCGAACCCGCAGTCTCTCCGAACGGGGACTGCGGGTTCTGCGTTCCGGGTAGGGCGGGCCTCAGGCGGGAATGAGGCCGTTGGGGTTGATGATGAACTTCTCGGGGACTCCCGTGTCGAAGGTCGCGTAGGCCTCGGGGGCGTCGTCGAGGCTGATCACCGTCGTGTTGAGCATGGAGCTCAAGTAGGGCATCCGGTCCCACAGGATGGCCATCATCAGTTCGCGGTTGTAGTGCATGATCGGTGCCTGTCCTGCGGAGATCCGCGGCGACTTGATCCATGCCTTGCCGAAGTCGATCGGGTACGTTCCCTCTTGCTCGGCCTTCGATTTCGCGAGCGGGTCGGGGCCGTAGACGCCTATGACTCCGGTGGCTCCGCCCGCCCGGGTGGCGTCGACCACCTGGTTGATGGCGTAGGCCGGGTCCATGTCCCCGCCCTCACGGCCGATGCCGTGTGCCTCGGTGCCGACGTAGTCGACTGCGCAGTCGACCCTGGGCTCTCCCAGGATGGCCTCGATCTGGTCGGTGAGTGCCGCGTCCTGCCTCAGGTCGATCGTCTCGCAGCCGTTCTTCTTCACCAGCTCCAGACGGTCCGTGCTGTAGTCGCCGACGATGATGCAGGACGCCCCGAGGAGGCGCGCCGCCGCTGCGCCGCAGCGGCCGACCGGGCCGGCGCCGGCGATGTACACGGTCGAGCCCGGCTTGGCATCGGCCTCCATGAGCCCGTGGAACGCGGTGGGCAGGATGTCCGAGAGCAGCGCCAGGTCACGGATCTTCGCCATGGCCTGGTCCTTGTCAGGGAAGCGCAGGAGCTGGAAGTCGGCGTACGGGACGAACAGATACTCGGCCTGGCCGCCGGTCCAGTCGCCCAGGTTGAAGCCGTACGCTCCGCAGGACACCTTGGGGTTCGTGGTCTCGCAGACGTCGGTGCGGCGTGCCTTGCAGTTGCGGCATCGGCCGCAGGCGACGTTGAACGGGACCGAGACGAGGTCGCCCTCGCTGAGGAACTCGACGTCGGGGCCCACCTCGATGACCTCCCCGGTCATCTCGTGCCCCATCACCATGCCCTGGGGCACAGGGAAGGATCCGCGGTAGATGTGCAGGTCGCTGCCGCAGATGTTGGTGGCGACGATCCTGAGAATGACTCCGTGCGGAGCCTCTTTCCCGTTCGGCATCTGAAGCTTCGGGAAGTCGAGTGATTCGACGCGCATCTCTTTCGGGTTGTGGAAGACGACGGCGCGGTTCTTGCTTGCCATGACGATCTCCTCTGCTGATCCAGGGCGACTCTGCCGTGGAGGTGCCGGCGATCATTTAAGGTGGCTATGTGGCTTCGGCTTTCCCAACGTACGGCTGTCAGTTGACGTCTGCCTGTTGGGATCGGACCTCCTGTGCCCGTGTGCCGTCGCCTGGATGCTGCGTGCGATTCTCCTGGCCGAGCGCGTCTGTCTTCCTGCCTGAAAGGTCCGCGGGTTGCCGGCTTCGAGGGGCGACCGACGCAGCGGCGAGCGGGCGGCGGGCCCCGGGCCGCGGAGGGGGAGCAGCGACACAGCCCCAGGCCGTCCAGCGGGTCAGGACTCCCTCGGCTCCATGCCGACTCCGCGATCCGTCCGCCATTCGTCATGCGAACCATGCGGACTCCTTGTGCCGTACGTGGGGGGAGACGTCCGAGTGGCCCGCCACAGCTGGCGTGCCCGTGGAGCCGGGTACGGCCGAGTGCCCCAGGTGCCGGTGGACGAAGTGGATGGCCATCGCGCCCTCACCGGCCGCCGAGGCCACCCGTTTCACCGAGCCGCTGCGGACGTCCCCTACCGCGAAGACACCGGGCAGGCTGGTCTCCAGGGTGGCGCAGGGGTGCCCGTGGGCGTCCCACGTGTCGGGGTGGGCGCAGGCTTCCTGAGCCTCCGGGCCGGTGAGGACGAAGCCGCGGGAGTCGAGGGCGATGACGCCGGCGAGCCAGTCGGTATGGGGGTCGGCGCCGGTGAACACGAACAGGCCCCTTACCGAGAGCCGGCGGTGCCCGCCCGTGCGGTTGTCGACCACGTCGATCTCCTCCAGCACTTCCTCGCCGATGACCTCGGTGACTTCGGTGTGCAGCATGACCTCCACCCGCGGATGGCGCTCGACCTGGTCGATCAGGTAGCGGGACATGCTGGCGTCGAGACTGGCTCCTCTGACCAGCAGGTGTACCTTCGGGGCGTGCTCGGCGAGGAACAGCACCGCCTGGCCCGCCGAGTTGCCTCCCCCGACGACGGCCACCGGGTCGGTGCGGCACCGCTGGGCCTCGTAGAGGGTCGCCGAGTAGTGGACGCTGGTGCCCTCCAGGCGTTCGATGCCGGGCACCTGGAGCCGCCGGTAACGGGCGCCCGTGGCCAGTACGACGGCGCGGGCGGCGATCTCGCTGCCGTCGGCGAAGGCCACCACGTAGTGGTCCTCGTCCTTGGGACGCAGACCGGTCGCCTCCAGGGGAAGGCTGATCCTGGCGCCGAATTTTTCGGCCTGGAGCACGGCGCGTTCGGTGAGTTCGGCGCCGGAGATGCCGGACGGGAAGCCGAGCAGATTCTCGATGCGGGAGGACGTGCCGGCCTGGCCTCCGGTGGCCATCGCCTCCACCACCGTCGTGCTCAGACCCTCGGAGGCGGCGTACACCGCGGCAGCGAGGCCGGCGGGTCCGGAGCCGACGATGAGGACGTCGCCGTGACGGTTTCCGGCGGGCAGGGACGGCAGGCCGATGAGCCGGGCCAGTTCCGCGTTGCTGGGGTTGCGCAACAGGGTGGTGTCCCGCCAGATGACGAGCGGTGTCTGCGCCGGGTCGACGCCGAAGCGGCGCAGCAGGTCCTCGGCCTCCTTGTCGGTCTCCAGGTCGATCCAGCGGTGCGGCAGTCGGTTGCGGACGGCGAACTCGCGCAGCCGTCTGGTGTCGGGGGAGTAGCGCGAGCCGATGATGCGGAAGCCGGCGCCCTGTCCGACGAGCAGCGCGCGACGGCACAGACAGGCGCGCAGCACGACGTCCGCGATGGTGGCGTCCTGGGACACCAGGTGGCGCAACTCGTCCAGGGGGACGAGGAGGACCTCGCCCGCCTCCCTGGCGACAGCGGTGTAGAAGGCCACTTGTCCGTAGAGCAGGCCGAGTTCGCCGATGAAGCGACCAGGGCCGTGCACGCGCAGCACACGCTCCTCGGGGGTGCCGTGGTCCTCGACGACGGCGACGGTACCGCTGAGGACGACGAAGAACGTCTCGCAGCGCTCGCCCTCCCGGATCAGCACGTCGTTCGGAGCCGTGGTCCGGCGTTGCCCGTGCGCCGCCAGACGTGCTGTCTGGTCCTCCGTGAGGCGCGGGTACGCGCCGTAGATGTCCGGGGTCTCCCCGACGGCGGTCTCGTCCGCTTTCTCCGGCACCGGTTCTCCGCCCGGCAGCGACTGGTCGCCGGACATCAGACGAACGCCTCGTCAACGTAGCACCAGCGCCAGTCCTCGCCGGGCTGGAAGGACTGCACGATCGGATGGGCGACGGCAGCCGCGTGCTTGCGCGCGTGCTTGTTCGGCGAGGAGTCGCAGCAGCCGACGTGCCCGCAGGTCAGGCAGAGCCTCAGGTGGACCCACGGGGAGCCGAGCATCAGACACTCCTGACACCCTTCCGGGGTCAGCGGCTGGACCGGCCGGACAAGCGTGAGATGGGGATCTGTGTACAGGGTCATCCGGATCACCCTTTCCGGGCGGTGAGCGACTGTTCCACCCACTGGCGCAGAGCGGGGGCGGGCGCCGCCCCCGCCTGCCGGGCGATCGTCTCGCCCCGGTCGAGAATCAGCAGTGTCGGTACGGCCTGGACCTCGAAACGCCGCGACAGCCGCGGGTTCTTGTCGACGTCGACCTTGACGAGTTTGATGCGGCCGGCCAGGTCGGTGGCGACCTTCTCCAGCGCGGGGCTGACCATGCGGCAGGGACCGCACCAGGTGGCCCACAGGTCGACCACGACGGGGATGTCGGCCTGCTCGGCGACCTCGGCGAAGTCGTCGTCGCCCGCCTCCACCGTCCACGGTAGGGGCTGCTTGCAGTGGCCGCACTTGGGGCGGCCCTCCGCGGCCGCGGGCACCCGGTTGGTGCGCCCGCAGTGGGGACAACTGACGGTCGTCGCCTGCATGGTGCTCATGCCGTTCACGCTCCCTTCACGTCCCCGGGCTGGTCGTAGGTGACCACCAGCTCTCCGTGCTCGGCGTCGACGCGGACCGTCGCGCCGTCCTGGACGTCACCGCGCAGCAGGGCGCGCCCGACCATCGTCTCGACCTCGTGGGTGATGTAGCGGCGCAGCGGCCGGGCCCCGTACACCGGGTCGTAGCCCTGGTGGGCGATCGCCTCCCGGGCCGCGTCGGTGAGTTCGACGGTGATGCGGCGTTCGGCGAGCCGGCGGCGCAGCTCGTCGAACTGCAGCTCCACGATCCGCTCGATCTGCCGCTCGCCGAGCGGCTTGAACAGCACGATGTCGTCGACCCGGTTGAGGAACTCCGGGCGGAAGTGACCGCGCAGCTCGCCCATCACCAGGGCGCGGGCGTCCGGCTTGATCTCGCCTTCGGCGGTGGCGCCGTCGAGGAGGTGCTCGGAGCCGATGTTGGACGTCATGATGATCACGGTGTTGCGGAAGTCGACGGTGCGGCCCTGGGAGTCGGTGATGCGGCCGTCGTCGAGGACCTGCAGCAGGGTGTTGAAGACATCGGTGTGCGCCTTCTCGATCTCGTCGAACAGCACGACCGAGTACGGCTTGCGGCGTACGGCCTCGGTGAGCTGGCCGCCTTCCTCGTAACCGATGTATCCGGGCGGGGCGCCCACGAGCCGGCTGACGGTGTGCCGCTCCTGGTACTCGCTCATGTCGAGGCGGACCATGTTGTCCTCGGAGTCGAACAGGGCCGCCGCGAGTGTCTTGGCCAGCTCGGTCTTCCCGACGCCGGTGGGGCCGAGGAAGATGAACGAGCCGATGGGGCGGCGCGGGTCGCGGATGCCGGAGCGGGCGCGGATGACGGCGTCGGCGACGAGCTTGACGGCCTCGTCCTGGCCGATGACGCGCTCGCGCAGGATCTCGTCGAGGCGCAGCAGCTTCTCGCGTTCGCCCTCCTGGAGACGGGCGACGGGGATGCCGGTCCAGGCGGCGACGATCTCGGCGATCTCCTCCTCGGTGACGACCTCCCGCAGCAGCCGGTTCTCCCCTTGCTTGGCGGCCAGTTGCTCCTCCTCCGCGGCGAGCCGGCGCTCCAGGTCCTGAAGGCGGCCGTAGCGCAATTCGGCGGCCCGGTTGAGGTCGTAGGCGCGTTCGGCCTCCTCCGCCTCGTGGCGGACCTGCTCCAGTTCCTGGCGCAGCTCCTGCACGCGGCGGATGGCCTGCCGTTCGGCCTCCCACTGGGCGCGTTTTGCGTCGGCCTCGCTGCGCAGGTCGGCCAGTTCCCTGCGCAGTTCCTCCAGGCGGGTCTTGCTGGCGGAGTCGGTCTCCTTGGACAGGGCCGCCTCCTCGATCTCCAGGCGGGTGACGCGGCGGGTGAGTTCGTCCAGTTCGGCGGGCATCGAGTCGATCTCGGTGCGCAGCCGGGCGCACGCCTCGTCGACGAGGTCGATGGCCTTGTCCGGCAGGAACCGGTCGGTGATGTAGCGGTGGCTGAGGGTGGCCGCGGAGACCAGCGCGGTGTCCTGGATCTTCACGCCGTGGAAGACCTCCAGGCGTTCGCGCAGTCCGCGCAGGATGGAGATGGTGTCCTCCACGCTCGGCTCGTCGACCAGCACCTGCTGGAAACGGCGTTCGAGGGCGGCGTCCTTCTCGATGTGCTTGCGGTACTCGTCGAGGGTCGTGGCGCCGATCATGTGGAGTTCGCCGCGGGCGAGCATCGGCTTGAGCATGTTGCCCGCGTCCATGGCCCCTTCGGCGGCGCCGGCACCGACGACGGTGTGGAGTTCGTCGACGAAGAGCAGGATGTGCCCCTGGGCGGCCTTCACCTCGGACAGCACGGCCTTGAGGCGTTCCTCGAACTCGCCGCGGTACTTGGCGCCGGCGACCAGGGAGCCCATGTCGAGAGCGAACACCGTCTTGTCGCGCAGGCCCTCGGGGACGTCGCCGCGAACGATGCGCTGGGCCAGGCCCTCGACGATGGCCGTCTTGCCGACGCCGGGATCGCCGATGAGGACGGGGTTGTTCTTGGTCTTGCGGCTGAGGATCTGGGTCACGCGGCGGATCTCCGCGTCACGGCCGATGACCGGGTCCAACCGACCGGACCGGGCCTCCAGGACCAGGTCGCGGCCGTACTTCTCCAGAGCCTCGTAGGCCACTTCGGGGTTGGCGGAGGTGACCCGCTGGTTGCCGCGGACCTGGGTGAGCGCGCTCAGGAACGAATCCCGGGTCACGCCGTGCTCCTTGAGCAGGCGTCCGGCGGTGGTCGCGGAGCCCTCCTCGGCCAGGGCGAGCAGCAGGTGCTCCACGGACACGTACTCGTCCTTGAGGCGTTTGGCCTCGCGCTCGGCGGCGTCGAGCAGCCGGGACAGGCGCTGGGTGACGAAGACCTGGCCGGGTGCCGCGCCGGGGCCGGTGACCTTCGGGCGGCGGGAGAGGTCCTCCCGCACGGCCTCGCGCAGTTCCTGCGGCCGGGCGCCGGCCTGGAGCAGCAACCGTGGGATCAGACCGTCCTCCTGATCGAGAAGCGCGAGCAGCAGGTGTTCCCCGTCGACCTCGGTCTGCCCCATGCCGACGGCCGTGCTCTGGGCCTCCTGGAGGGCTTGCTGGGACTTCTGGGTGAGACGGTTCATGTCCATGGGGGTGTTTCACTCCTCGTGCCGCGGCCGCGCAGGGCGGCTTCGAGCAGACTGATGCGGTCGAGCAGGTCGAGCACCAGGCCGATGGATGCGTAGTTGAGGCAGAGTCCGGTGCGCAGCCGCTGGACACGGGCGAGCAGCGCCGGGGCCGTGGGGTCGAACACCAGTCGCCCCGCGGAGTCGCGTTCGGCGTCGACCAGGCCGAGGGCGACGAACCGGCGGATCAGATCGGGGTGGAGTCCCGAGCGAAGGGCCACGACGGGCAGGGAGAGCCTGGGGACGGGGACGAGTGCGTACCGGACGGCCGTCGAGGCGGTGATGTCGGCGCCCGTTCGTACCGGACGGGCGGCCACGCCGGCCTGACCGATGCCTCTGGCTCCCGCGCGTCGGTCGTTCATCGCGTCCTCCTGGGATCGAACGAGGAAGCGGCGGCGAGCTCCTCGAACAGTTCGCGCTCCCGGTCGCTGACGGTGGGAGGCACCATGATGCGGATTTCGGCGTACAGGTCACCGTCTGCGCCCCGCCGGTTCGGCATGCCCTCGCCGCGCAGCCGCAGCCGCCGGCCGCTGGAGGAACCCGGGGGCACCGTGACCTTCGCCGTGCCGCCGCCGGGTGTGGGCACCGGCACGGTCGCACCAAGGGCCGCCTCCCACGGGGCTACCGGGACCTGGACGTGCACGTCACGGCCGTCCAGCCGGAACCGGGGGTGGGGCTGGATGCGCACCCGCAGGTAGAGGTCGCCCGCGGTCGCGTCACCACTGCCCTGGCCGCCCTCGCCCGCCAGCCGGATGCGCTGCCCGTCGGTGACGCCCGGCGGCACGTCGACCTCGTACCGCCGTGGCTGCCCGGTGGGGCCGGCGAGTGTGACGGTACGACGTCCGCCTCGGAACGCCTCCTCGACGGTGAGCGGCAGTTCGGCCTCCTGGTCCGCTCCGGGGACGCCGCCTCGGGCGGCGCCTGCTCCGAACATCGAGCCGAACAGGTCCTCGAAGTCGATGCCCTCCGCGCCGAAGTCGTCGCCGAAGCCGGTGGCGTACCGGACGCGCGGACCTCCACCGCCCGCGGTCCTCCGACCGCGGAAGCCGCCGCCCGCTCCCGCCCCGACCCGTTCGTCGAAGTCCTCCGGGACCTTGCGGAAGTCCTCGCCGAAGCGGTCGTAGCGGGCTCGGGTCTTGGGATCGGACAGGACGCTGTACGCCTCGTTGAGGTCCTTGAAACGCTCCTCCGCCCCGGGGTCCTTGTTGACGTCCGGGTGGTACCTGCGGGCGAGTTTGCGATACGCCTGCTGGATCTCGTCCTGGCTCGCGGTCCGCGAGACGCCCAGCACCTCGTAGAAGTCCCGTGCCATGTCCGGTCACTCCCGCTTCGCCACGGTCACGGCGGCGGGCCTGAGCTGGCGCTCGCCGTCCCCGTAGCCCGGGCGCAGCACCTCGACGACCGTTCCCGGCGGGGCGTCGGGGTCCTGGACGACGCCGACCACCTCGTGCCGGGCCGGGTCGAAGGGGACGCCGGTCTCCGCGTGCCGCGGGTAGCCGAGCAGTTCGAGGACGTTCACCGCCTGGTCGCGTACGGCTCGGACGCCCTCCACGATCGCGCCCGGGTCGGCGCCGGCGTGGGTCAGGGCGAGTTCGAGGTTGTCGACGACGGGCAGGAAGGCGGCCGCCGTGCGGGACCGCTCGGCCGCCCGTTCGCGCTCCAGTTCCCTGGCGTGACGCTTGCGAAGGTTGTCGAGGTCGGCGAGTGCGCGCCGCCAGCGGTCCTCCAGTTCCTGGAGCGCGGTCGTGTACTCGTCCTCGGCGGACGCGCGGCCGGCGGCATCGGGTCCCGGTTCGCCGTTCGCCGCTTCGGACGGGGGCGGGTCCGGTTGGGGCAGATCCCTGCGAGGAGCAGGTCCGGCGCCCTCGGGGATCCCTCCGCCCGGATCCGACGCGGCCCGCTCGGGTTCCTGGGGGTGGATGGGCATGGCGCTCAGCCCTTGTCGAACTCGGCGTCGATGACATCATCGGCACCGCCGCTGGCGGGGCCGCCGGTGGCGGTGACCTGGTCGGGAGCGTCGCCCGTCGCGGCGGCGCCCTGGTGGGCCGCCAGACCGGCGAGCACCTGCTGCAGTTCGGAGGCCAGAGGCCGCGTGCGCTCCACGCCCGCCTCCTCCTTGACCGCCGCCCGGGCGTCGGACACGAGCATCTCGGCGCGTGCCTTCTCGTGCGCCGGCGCCGCGTCGCCCAGTTCGGCCAGGCGCTTCTCGACCTGGTACGCGACGGCGTCGAGTTCGTTGCGTGCGTCGACTGCCTCGCGCAGTGCCTGGTCCTGGCCCCGGTTGTGCTCGGCCTCCTGGACCATGCGTTCGACCTCACCGCGGTCCAGGTTGGAGCTCTCGCTGATGGTGATGCCCTGTTCCTTGCCGGTGTCCTGGTCGCGGGCCTTGACGTCGAGGATGCCGTTGGCGTCGACGTCGAAGGTGACCTCGATCTGCGGTTCGCCCCGAGGGGCCGGCCGGATGTCGGTGAGCTGGAACCGGCCCAGCACACGGTTGTCGGCGGCCAGTTCGCGCTCGCCCTGGAGGACGACGATGTCGACGGCCGGCTGGTTGTCCTCGGCGGTGGAGAAGGTCTCGCTGCGGCGCGCGGGGATGGTGGTGTTCCGCTCGATGATCTTCGTCATCACTCCGCCGCGCGTCTCCACTCCCAGCGACAGCGGGGTGACGTCGAGCAGCAGGACGTCCTTGACCTCGCCCTTGAGCACGCCCGCCTGGATCGCGGCGCCCAGGGCCACGACCTCGTCGGGGTTGACGCTCATGTTGGGTTCCTTGCCGCCGGTAAGCCGGCGTACCAGAGCCTGGACGGCGGGGATACGGGTGGAACCGCCGACGAGGATGACCTCGTCGATGTCGCTCTCGCCTACCTTCGCGTCGGCCATCGCCTGCTGCACCGGTCCCAGGCAGCGCTCCACCAGGTCGCTGGTGATCTGCTCGAAAGTGGACCGCATGATGGACTCGGTGAGGTGCTTGGGGCCCGAGGCGTCGGCGGTGATGAAGGGCAGGCTCACCTGCGTCTGCGTGACGGAACTGAGCTCGGTCTTGGCCTTCTCCGCCGCCTCGAAGAGTCGTTGCAGCGCCTGCGGGTCCTTGCGCAGGTCGATGCCGTTCGCCTTCTGGAAGCCGTCGGCGAGGTGGTCCACCAGACGCCGGTCGAAGTCGTCGCCGCCCAGGTGGCTGTCACCGGCGGTGGAGCGCACCTCCACCACGCCGTCGCCGACGTCGAGGATGCTCACGTCGAAGGTGCCGCCGCCCAGGTCGAAGACGAGGACGGTCTCGTGCTCCTTTTTGTCCATGCCGTACGCGAGTGCGGCCGCCGTCGGCTCGTTGATGATGCGCAGCACCTCCAGCCCGGCGATCCGTCCGGCGTCCTTGGTGGCGGTGCGCTGAGCGTCGTTGAAGTAGGCGGGCACCGTGATGACCGCCTCCGTGACTCGCTCGCCCAGTTGCTTGGACGCGTCGTCGGCGAGTTTGCGCAGCACCTGTGCGCTGATCTCCTCGGGCGCGTACAGCTTGTCGCGCACCTTGAAGCGGGCCGCTCCGCCGTCGCCCTCGACGACGTCGTACGCCACCGCCCTGGCTTCCTCGGAGATCTCGTCGAAGTGCCGGCCGATGAACCGCTTGGCCGAGTAGATGGTGCCCTTGGGGTTGAGGATCGCCTGGCGTCGGGCGAGCTGGCCCACCAGACGTTCCCCGGTGTCGGTGAAGGCCACCACGGACGGTGTCGTGCGGTTGCCCTCGCTGTTGGGTACGACGGACGGCTCTCCGCCCTCCCACACGGCGATCACCGAGTTTGTGGTACCCAGGTCGATGCCCACTGCCTTGGCCATGAGGAACTCCTCCCGGTGCAGGGCCTGCGTCGACTCTCCGGATTGCGTTTGTCAAGCAGACAAGCAGAGGTGGGACTCGCCGGTCTCCCACGGGTACGAACGCGGGGTCTCCGGCACCTCCCAGCGTGACGAATCGGTTGGCTCCGGTCCTGCGCCTGGCGAGTCAGGAATGCCCGGACCTCGTCGCCCCAGGAGTACGAGAAGAATATGTACGACATATCGTTTATTTCGCCCTGGGCCGGGTACTCGGCGTACGAATCGCCTCCCTAGAGAATCGGGGAGAACGGAGTGATCCCATGGCCGGCAGCTGGACGCGCAGCCCTTACCATCGCGGTCCGTTCCTGGAGGGCAGTCGAGGCGGTGCCCGACGGCACCGCGCGTCCGCGCGCACCCAGCTCCGCCCACCGGCTCACCCGTCGGCTGATCACCACTCCCGCGATCTGTTGGTGCTCTCCCGCGCCCTGTTCGACACCCTGGACGAGGACGAGATCCTGCGACTGGCCATGGACCACATAGCCGCCGCGGGGCCGTATCGCGCCGAGGCCGGATACCTCGAGGTCGGCGGCGGCCTCGTGCCCAGCCCGAGGAGCCGGAAGACGCACGCCTCGGCCGTGGGCCGGAGGGTGCGGGAGCTGGCGGGGCGGGACGGCCCCGTGAGTGTGCCTGGCAGCCCCTGGGGCCGGGCTCTGGCGCTCCGCGGACTCGAGGGACTCCGCGGCTACCTCGTGGTGACGTCCCGTTTCCGGCCGTCCGAGGCCGAGCGCTCCTTGCTCGCCGTGCTCGTGGGGCACACCGCGGCCGCACTGTCCGTGGCCTTCGCGCGCCGCCGCCAACGCGAGGACGCGCTGGAGCTGTGCCGGCTGAGGGGAGAGCGCACAGCGCTCCAGGGACAGTTGATCGCCGTCATGGCCGAGTTCCGCTATCAGCGGGCCGTCTACGCGCTCATGGCCGACGTGGGTGCGTCGAGCGACGGCGAGGAAGCCGTCACCCGCGCCCTGTACGGGCTTACCGGACTTCCCGCGCTGGTCGAGGACCGTTTCGGTCGGCTGAGATCCTGGACCGGCCCCAGCCGCCCCGACCCCTATCCCGATCCCGACCCCGTGCGTCAGGACGACATGCTGCGAGCCGTCGCCTGTCAGGCCGGCCCGGTGCGGATAAAGGACCGGCTGACCACCGTGGTCCGCCGGCACGGCGACATCCTCGGCGTGCTGGCCCTGGTCGACCCAACGGACGAGGCCGACGAGCACGCCGTGCTCGCTCTGGAACGCGCCGCCGCATCCCTCGCCCTGGAACTGACGCACCTGCGCGATCTGGCCGACGTCGAGCTGAGGCTGCACCGCGAGCTGGCCGACGACCTCCTGGCAGGCACGGACGAGCCGAGTGCCTACGCCCGGTCCGAGGCAGTCGGACACGACCTGCACGGCAGCCACTACGTCGTCGTGGTCCAGTGGTCCAACCAGGTCGCCGATGACTGCTTCGCACAGACGGTGAGCCGGGCTGCCGTCGCGGTGGGCATGCGCTCCCTGCTGACCCGCCGCTCCGACCACGTCGTCCTGATCACCGGCGACCGGCCGCATGCCCGCGCGTTGTACGAGGCGCTCGCCAGGGAGACCGGAACACGGTCCGGAACGATCGGGGTCAGCGCCCCGTGCGAGGCCGTGAACGACATCCCCCACCGCTACCAGGAGGCGCAGCGCGCCCTGGAGGTTCGCCGCCACTCCCGGGAGTGCTACGGCGCGACGTTCTTCGACGAACTCGGCCTCTACCGTGTCCTGGGGCCCGGCAGCGATTTCCAGGAGCTCGAGACATTCGTCCATGACTGGCTCGGGCAGCTCATCGACTACGACGCCCGGCACCACGCGGCCATGGTGGAGACCCTGAACCGGTACTTCGACTGCGGCGGCAACTACGACGAGACGGCCGACTCCCTCGCGATCCACCGCAGTACGCTGCGCTACCGGCTCCAGCGTATCCGCGACATCAGCGGCAAGGACCTGACGGACGTCGAGGACCGGCTGAACCTCCAGGTGGCGACTCGAGTGTGGAAGATCGTGCTGGGCGGACCCTGCTGAGGCCCTCGCGACTCCCACCGCGGACGGCAGGGCCGTGGCTCCGGCGTCACAGGGCGATGACGTGAAGGTCGACCAGGTCGAGCAGCGCCCCCAGGGCCGAGCTGGGCCGCCGGGTCGACGAGGTGCCGAGGTGCATCCTCCAGCGGAGCACGGTGCCGTGGACGTCCAGGGCGTGCAGGCCGGAGGTGCGGGCGACGGCGAACGGGGGCAAGAAGGCGACGCCCAGACCGTGTCGGACCATGTCCGCCCCCATGGCGATGTCGGGCACTTCCAGTGCCACCCGGCGCGCGACGCCCGCCGCCGCGAACGCCCGGTCGACCACCTCGCGGTTTCCGTAGCCCGGCGGGAAGTCCACGAATGGCTCCCCCGCGAGGTCCGCCAGTGCGACTCTTTCCCGCTGTGCGAGCGGATGGGCGGCGCTCACCACCGGGACGAGCGGCACGGTGGCCAGCTCTCGTGCGTCGATCCCGGCAGGCCTGTGCTCGGGCAGCGACAGGAAGGCCACGTCCAGGTCCCCGCTGAGCAGTGCGTGCGCCAGTCCCGCCGAGCCGGTCGTCGCCGGCCGCAGCCGGACGTCGATCGCCGGATGCCGCGTGTGCAGCTGCCCGAGGAGCGCAGGCAGATCCACCACCTCGACCGAGGCCATGGCACCCACGTTCACCGTGCCGCGCAGCGTGTCCTGCGCCTCGCGCACGGCGTCCCTTGCCGCTTGGGCGGCGTGCAGGGTGGCCCGAGCCTCCGGCAGCAGCGCGGCGCCCGCTCCGGTGAGCCGGACCTGCTGCGACGTGCGCTCGAACAGCGCGGAGCCGAGTTCGCGCTCCAGGGAGCGGATGGCGGCGGACACCCCCGATTGCACCACGTGCAGCCGACGGGCGGCACGCGTGAAACTCAGCTCCTCGGCGACCGCGATGAACTGCTCCAGCTGACGTAGCTCCACAGGAGAAGTATCTCTCACTTTGCTCAACCTCAGCACAAACATTCGTTGGCATTGATCGTGCCTGGTGAAGAGGATGGAAGACACCATCGCTCTCTGCCCGAGGAGGGGTACCCCTGCCAGCCGCACCGACGCCGCTGAGTCGTGTCACAGCCGACGCTCCCGGCGACCCGAGCCACCCCGTCCAAGCACCCGCTTCCACCGGGCTGTCGCCCCGCGCCCCAGCCGGACGTCGTGCCTCGCACGCGACCGGCTTCTGGTTCGTGGCGGTGGCCTTCACCGTGCTGATGGCCTTCGGCACCGCGCCGACCCCGCTGTGGCCGCTGTACGAAGCCCGGGACCACTTCGGCGCGACCACGGTCACGGTGGCCTACGCCTCGATGGTCGTGGGCGCGGCGGCCGCCTTCCTCGGGCTGGGGCACCTGTCGGACCGGCTCGGCCGGCGCCGCGTCATCGTCCCGGCGCTGCTGGTCGGCATCGCCGCGGCGGTCGTCCTGATGCTGTGGCGGGACCTGCCAGGGCTGATCGTGGGCAGGATTCTGAACGGTGCCGCACTGGGGCTGATGGCCTCGACCGCGACGACGTACCTGCACGACCTCCATCACGAGGCCCGTCCGGATCGGACGGGTTCGGCGCTGCCCGGCATCGTGGCCACCGCGGCCAACCTCGGCGGCCTCGCCGCAGGGCCCCTCATCGCCGGCGCAGCCGCCGAGTGGCTTCCCGCGCCCCTGATCACCGCCCAGGCGATCTTCACGCTCGCCATGGTGGTGTGCCTGGCGCTGGTCCTGTCCACCCCGGAGACGGTGGACCTGGAACTGCCCGCCGCCGAACCGCCCCTCAGGTTCGCCCTGCGCCCCGGCGGCCGTCGGACGTTCGGCGCGGCCGGCTCCCTCGGCGCCTTCGCCTTCGCGATCCTCGGCCTGATCTCCTCGCTGGGGGCGAGCGTGCTCCACGGCACCCTGCACACCGACTCGCACCTCGTGGCCGGCCTGGCGGCCTTCCTCATGTTCGGTTCCGCGGCTGCGGCCCAACTGGTGCTGGGCCGCCTCCCACTGCCCAGGGTCCTGGCCGTGGGGGCGGGGGTTTTCCCGGCCGGCCTGGTCCTGTGCGCCGTCGCTCTGTACCACCCGGTGCTCTGGCTCTACCTCGTTGCCGTGTCCCTGTCGGGAGCCGGCTCCGGCCTGCTGTTCAAGGGAGGCGTCGAACGTGCCGTCTCCGTGGCCGCACCCGCTTCCCGCGCCGGAGTCCTCGCGGTGTTCTTCGTCGTCGCGTACCTGGGAATGGGTCTGCCGTCCGTCCTGTTCAGCATCGCCCTGCGGCATGTCACCGTGCAGACCGCGATGATCGGTTTCGCGGCTGTCCTCTCCTGCGGCGCCGTCGTGTCGGTCGTCGTCGCGTTGCGTGACCGCGCACCCCGTCCCGGCAAGGTCTCGGCGCGGTCCGACCGCCCCTCCTGACACCCGGCGGCGCACGCGACGCCCGTCGTCCGGGAGGCGCAACCTGGGTACTCGGGGATGGCACCCGTGACACGTAGTTGCGGCGAACAGGAGGCTACGGATGTCTGTGCAATCAGCCAGAACGATCACCCTCCGCTCGGGTGAGGAGATCCCCGCGCTCGGGCAGGGCACCTGGTACCTGGGCGAGAATCCGGCGCGGCGTGAACAGGAGATCGCCGCGCTGCGCCTGGGCGTGGACCTGGGCATGACCGTCGTGGACACCGCGGAGATGTACGGCGACGGCGCAGCCGAGGAACTCGTGGGGGAGGCCCTGCGAGGACGCCGGGAAGAGGTCTTCCTCGTCAGCAAGGTGCTGCCCGGCCACGCCGGCCGGAAAGGCACCGTCGCCGCCTGCGAGGGCAGCCTGCGGCGGCTCCGTACCGAACGCCTGGACCTCTACCTGCTGCACTGGCGCGGACGGTGGCCGCTCGAAGAGACCCTGGCGGGATTCACCGATCTGATGGAGGCGGAGAAGATCCGTTACTGGGGCGTGAGCAACCTGGACGTCGCCGACCTGGCCGAGCTGACCACCCTCCCGGGCGGCGACGCCGTAGCCGTCGACCAGGTGCTGTACAACCTCTCCCGGCGCGGCGTCGAGTGGGATCTGCTCCCCTGGTGCCGCCGGGCCGGGGTGGCGGTCATGGCCTACTCCCCTGTCGAGCAGGGGCGGATCCTGCAGGTCGAGACCCTGGATGCCGTGGCCCGTGCCCTCGGGGCCACGCCGGCCCAGGTGGCACTCGCCTGGGTTCTGGAACAGGGGGTGGCCGCGATCCCGCGGTCCGGATCACCCGACCACGTTCGGGAGAACCGCGGCGCGGTGGACCTCCGCCTTCCCGCGGAGGCGCTCGTCGCGCTCGACAAGGGGTTTCCGCCGCCCAGTGGGCCCACGCCCCTGGAGATGCTCTGAAAGCGTCGGCTCGACGGCCTGCCGACCCCGGGGACGCCCGCGCCACGCACGCTGCTCTGCCAGGGGAAGAGAGAGTCGCCTGTTTCGGCCTGGGATACGGAGGCGCCCGGCAGGGGGCTCTGCGAATCTCGAACGGGTAGCAGCCGATGGCGCCGGGTGGGAGGGAACGACGTCGTCCGTTCCCGGTGAGGAGGCGAGAGGCATGACCGTGATGGGTGTGTCGAAGTTCGAGAGGTTCTTTCGTGCCGCCGCGGGCCTCGACGTGGACCGCAACGACCTGAAGCGGTACGGCGGTTTCGTCGACGCCAAGCTCTACGACCTGCTGGTCGTCAGCCAGGCGTCGGCCAAGGCCAACGGGAGGGATACCGTCGAACCCTGGGATCTGCCGATCACCAAGGGCCTGCAGGAGAGCATCCACCGGTTCCGGCGGCTCGACGAAGAGGTCGACCTGAAGCCGATTCTGGAGCAACTGGCCACACACCCACCCCTCGACCGGACCCCTACCCAGGAGACCGAGGAGCGCTACCCCGAGATCATCGGCGGTCTCAGCGTCGCCCTCGCCGAGACGTTCAAGATCATGTATCCGGACGTGAAGAACCCGCAGACCAGTCACTGGGAGGGCGTCACGGCGGTGTTCGACCGGCTGCTGTAGCGGTCGCGCCCTGGCGTGGCGCGGGACCGACATGTCCTTACGAGGCTCGCGGCGCGCCGAAGACGCCGGACGTTACGGCCCGCGTTCCGCAACCAGTTACTCGGGAAGGGAACCGCACCATGACACAGCAACTCCAGGGGATGCGGGTGGGGATTCTGGCAACCGACGGCGTCGAGCGCGTGGAACTCGATCAGCCGCGCGGCGCGCTGCTGGGAGGAGGGGCGACGACCGAGATCGTCTCGCTCCACCCCGGCGAGATCCAGGCCCGCCAGTTCGACCTCGACGCGGCCGGGACCTTCCCGGTGGACCGCCTGGTCGCCGACGCCTCGGTCGACGACTACGACGCGTTGCTCCTGCCGGGCGGCACCGTGAACCCCGACCAACTGCGCATGGACCGCGACGCGGTGCGGTTCGTCAAGGACTTCCTGGCCAGTGGCAAACCGGTCGCAGCCATCTGTCACGGCCCCTGGACCCTTGCGGAAGCCGACGCCGTGCGCGGCCGCCGTCTGACGTCCTGGCCCAGCATCCGCACCGACCTGCGCAATGCCGGCGCGGAGGTCGTCGACCAAGAGGTAGTGGTCGACCGGCAGCTGGTCACCAGCCGCAGCCCGGCCGACCTGCCCGCCTTCTGCGCCGCTCTCGTGGAGCTGTTCGCCGGCGCGCATCACCACGCCGTCCCCGGCTGACCCGGCGGGGTGGGCCCGGACGGGGCGCCCTGCGAGCGGTGTCCGTCAGGAGTGCGCGAGCCGGGCCGCGAGGTAGGGCGCGGTGGCGCTTCGGCCGGCCCGTGCCACCTTGGCCGGCGGACCCGCCGCGACGACCTTGCCGCCCGCGTCGCCGCCGCCGGGTCCGAGGTCGATGACCCAGTCGGCGGTGGCGATCGTGTCCAGGTCGTGTTCGACGAGGACGACGGTGTTGCCGGCGTCGACGAGCCGGTGCAGCTGCCGCAGCAGGAGCGCGATGTCCGCGGGGTGCAGGCCGGCCGTCGGCTCGTCGAGCAGGTAGAGCGCGTGCCCGCGGCGCGCTCGCTGCAGTTCGGTGGCGAGTTTGATGCGTTGCGCCTCACCTCCGCTGAGTTCCGTCGCGGGTTGGCCCAGCCGCAGGTATCCCAGTCCCACCTCGCGCAACGTCTCCAGGCTGCGGGAGGCGGCCGGGACGGCGGACAGGAACTCGGCGGCGGCGTCGACGGACAGCGCCAGTACGTCCGCGATGTTCTTGCCGCGGTAGGTCACCTCCAGCGTCTCGGCGTTGTACCGGGCGCCGTCGCAGGTCGGGCACGGCGCGTAGGTGCCGGGCAGGAACAGCAGTTCCACGGCGACGAATCCTTCGCCCTGGCAGGTTTCGCACCGTCCTTCGGGCACGTTGAAGGAGAAGCGTCCGGCGGAGTAGCCGCGTGCCCTTGCTTCGTCCGTCGCCGCGTACAGCTTGCGGACCGCGTCGAACATCCCGGTGTATGTGGCCAGGTTGGACCGAGGTGTCCGGCCGATGGGCCGTTGGTCGACGCGGACCAGCCGGTCGAAGGACTCGACCCCGGAGGCGTCCTGGACGTCGACGTCCAGGTGCGCCTCGTCGGGTTCCTCGGGCGCGAGTCCGAGGTGGCCGCGGACGACCTCGGCGAGCACCTGTGTCACCAGCGTCGATTTGCCGGAACCGGACACGCCCGTCACCGCCGTCAGTACGCACAGCGGTACGTCGACGGAGACGTCGTGCAGGTTGTTGCGGGAGACGCCGCGCAGGCGCAGCCAGCCGTGCGGGGTGCGCGGGCGGTGCTCGACCGGCTCGGCGCGCCCGAACAGGTACCGGCTCGTGGCCGACTCCTCGACCGCCTCAAGACCGGCGACCGGGCCGCTGTACAGCACGCGTCCGCCGCCCTCGCCCGCACCGGGGCCGATGTCGACCACCCAGTCCGCCCGCCGTACGACGTCCATGTCGTGTTCCACGACGAACAGCGAGTTGCCCGCTGCCTTGAGACGGTCCAGCACGTCCATCAGCGGTTCCGCGTCGGCCGGGTGCAGACCCGCGGAGGGCTCGTCGAGGACGTAGACGACGCCGAACAGCCCTGAGCGCAGCTGGGTGGCGATCCGCAGGCGCTGCGCCTCGCCCGGCGACAGGGTCGTCGAGCGCCGCCCGAGGCTGAGGTATCCGAGGCCCAGGTCGAGCAGTACGTCGATCCGCGCGACCAGGTCGCCGCAGATCCGGACCGCGACCTCGGTGCTCTCGCCGGACCGGGCGGTCGGTGTCGTGGCCTCGGCATCGGACCGTCCGGCGACGGGCCGCAGCAGCGCCACGACCTCGGTGAGCGGCATCGCGTTGATCTCGGCGATGGAACGTCCGGCGAAGGTCACGGCGAGCGCCTCGGGCCGCAGTCCGCTTCCGTGGCAGGCGGGGCAGGGCACGCTCCTGACGAAGCGCAGCGCCCGTTCGCGCATCTTCTCGCTCTTGGAGTCGGCGAGGACGTGCATGACGTGTTTGCGGGCGCTCCAGAACTTCCCCTGATACCCGTAGTCGATCCGGTCCTCCTCCGGCTCGATGTACACGGAGGGCTGCTCGTCCGTGTACAGCAGCCAGTCGCGGTCCTTCTTCCTGAGCCTGCGCCATGGCCGGTCGATGTCGATGCCCAGGCCGTTCACGACACTGCGCAGGTTGGCGCCCTGCCAGGCCCCCGGCCAGGCGGCGATCGCACCCTCGCGGATGGTCAGCGAGGGGTCCGGGACGAGCAGGTCCTCGGCGACGTCGTGCACGACGCCCAGCCCATGGCACTCGGGGCAGGCGCCGGCCGGAGTGTTGGGGGAGAAGGACTCGGCTTCCAGCCGTGCCGTCCGGGGTGGATAGGTGCCGGCCCGGGAGTACAGCATGCGCAGCAGATTCGACAGCGTGGTGAGGGTGCCGACCGTCGAGCGGGAACTGGGCGCCCCGCGCCGCTGCTGCAGGGCCACGGCGGGAGGCAGGCCGGTGATTTCCTGCACGTGCGGCGCGCCGACCTGCTGCAACAGCCTTCGGGCGTACGGTGCCACGGACTCGAAGTAGCGGCGCTGGGCCTCCGCGTAGAGAGTGCCGAACGCGAGCGAGGACTTGCCCGAACCGGAGACGCCGGTGAAGGCGACCATCGTGTCCCGCGGAACGTCGACATCGACGTTCCGCAGGTTGTTCTCGGCGGCACCCCGGACACGCACGAAGGGGTCGGTCGCGTCATTGGTCACCGTTCCTGGTTACCCGATCGCGCCACAAACCGCGCGACAGGCGCCCACCCGGGCCCTCTTCACGAGCGCCCGGCGAAATCCCGGCAAGGGGAGCTCACAGGGCCGGACTGCGCACCTGTGGTCAGGGGCCAGCGTGTCACGGTCGCGGCGGCGTTACCTCGGGGGCATCCTGTGGCCACGGGGGGTCACGGAAGAGCCGGCGACAGGGAGCCATGCGGGTGCCGTCTCAGGAGGTTACGGTCGTGGCCCTGCTGGCGGATCCGGATGCGCCGACGGAGATCGCCCAGCGCATGGCCACGATGCTTCCCGATCGGCTCGCTCGCAGGTCAGGCCTGGGACGACGATTCGACGTCGAAGTGATCAGTGAGCCCTTCACCGCAGGGACCGAGGACCTGCGCACGGTGAAGCGCCGGATCATCGGCCGGGGACGTGAGGGGAACTGGGACGTCGTCGTGGCCCTCACCGACCTTCCGCTGCACTCGCACAGGCGCAAGCTCGTGATGGATCTGAGTCACGAACACGGCCTTGCTCTGCTGTCCCTTCCCGCGCTGGGGGGCCTCCGGCTGCAGACGAGGGCCCGGCAGGCCGTGGAAGACGCCGTGCTCAGCCTGGCGGCCCCGCGGACCGCCGGAGCACAGGGACGTCAGGGAGGTCCGCCGCGGCGAGGGCCCTTCGCCGGCTGCCTCACGCCGGTCCGTCCCGGTGAGATCGGTGAGGACGAGATCGTCGACCTGCGGTACGTCGTCAGCGGGCCACGCGGTTACCTGAGGGTCCTCGGCGGCATGGTGCGCGCCAACCGGCCGTGGCGCCTGGTGCCGGGCCTGTCGAAAGCCCTTGCGGCCGCACTCGCCACCGGAGCGGTCGCCACGGTGAACTCCACCATCTGGACTCTCGCCTTCGCCCTCGGCACGCCACGCCTGGTGATCGCCACGGTCGGGTCCATCGCCCTCATGATCGGCTGGCTGATCGTGGACGCGGGCCTGTGGCATCGAACGGACGAGGATTCGCCCGAGGCGCACAACAGGGCGGCTCTCTACAACGCCTCGACGATCGTGACCGTGGGCATCGGGGTGATCGTCTGCTACGGGGGTCTGGTGGTCATCAACATGGTCTGGGCGCTCTTCATCCTGAACGAACGGGTGTTCGCCTCCATCACGCGAATGCAGCTGCACGCCTCGGGCTACTGGACGTTGTCGTGGTTTGTCGCTTCGGTCGCCACGGTGGGCGGCGCGCTGGGATCGGGCCTGGAGAGCGACGAGGCGATCAGGGCTGCCGCCTACTCCAAGCGCGAACAGGAGCGTCTCAGCACGTTGCGGCAGAACCAGGGGGACTAGATGTAGAGGGTGGTCCTGCATCCCGAGCAGCCCTGAGGACCGCCGTCCGCCCGGTTGCCGCGGACCGGTCCGGTCGGCGCTCTGTTCAGCCTTCCACCGCGGCTGCCTGACGGCGTTTCGCCTGCTCTGCGGCCGGACCCGAACCAGAGGCGACCGCCCGCGTCCCGGCCCGCCTGGACGGATGGCGGACGCGTCCCCCGGGCGGCCCGCCCGGCACCACTCGACGGGCCCGGCTCCGAACCCGCTCCTGAAGTCACGGACACGGTTGCCGTCCTCCCCGGTCGGCGAGAACTTCCGTCGGGATGCAAGCGGCGGCGCGGCCGACGCGATCCGGACGGGTGTTCCGGCTAGGCTCGCATCCGTGACATGGCTGCGGGCCCTCGGGGAGGTCGCGCGATCCGGGCTCACCATCGAGGAGACGCGGCTGGAGCCCCTGGTCGCGCTGCGCGCGGCCGCCGGGGTGGCGATCGTCGTCGCGCCGACGCTGTGGCTGGTCTCGCCCGCGTACGCGGCGTCCGCCGCCCTGGGAGCCTACTCCGCGGGCGGCGCCACCTTCCAGCGCACCTGGCGTCCACGCAAGGTGATCGCGCTCGGCGCGGGCGCGGGACTGGCGCTCGGCACCTTCGTGGGCTACCTGGCGGCGGGGCGACTCGTGACGTTCCTGCCGCTGCTGGCCGTATGGGCCTTTGCCGCGGGTATGGCGTGGGCCGTCGGATCGACCGCCGGGATCGTCGCAGCGACGACCGTGGGCAGCATGCTGGTGACCATCACCCTGCCCACGAGCGTCGGGCGCGCCCTGGAGCACGCCGGGGTCATCGCGCTCGGGGGCGTGGTGCAGGCCGTGCTGATCCTGCTGTTCCCGATCCGGCGTTGGGGAGCGCATCGTGACGCGCTCGCCGACGCCCTGGCCGCCGTGGCGGACTACGCTCGCCGGTTGCGCCATGACCCGACCGCCTCGTTCGACCCGGAGCCGTTGATGACGGCCCGGAACGCGGCCGCCGTAACGCCGTCACAGGCCCGCACCCGTCCCCCCATCCTGCACGGCCCTCGTGGACTCGCCGAGCGCATTCGGCCGGTCGTCGCCGCGCTCGCCGACCCGGACGTGGGCGCCCCGGCGGAGGGACCTGGGCGGGACCGGGCGAGGGAGCTGCTCGACGCGGCCGCCGATGTCCTGGACACGGCCGCCCGTTCGGTCCGCCGCGGCACGCCCGCCGAAGTGCCGCCCGACAAAACGGACGTCCTGTGCGTCGGCGGTGAGCACGAGGTACTGGAGGGCTCCGCGCGGCAAACCGCCGAGCGGCTGGTGGACCTGCTCGGCGAGGCCCTGGAGATCGCCGGGAGTGGCTGCGCACGCGAAAGGGCGTCCACGCCCTCCGGTCTCGCCGGCGGCCAGTTCCTGGTGCGCCCTACCATGCTGCGGCTGGTGCCGGTCGTAGTCCAGGCGGTCCGCCGTGAACTCCACCGGGACTCGCCGGTGTTCCGGCACGCCGTCCGCCTGGCGGCGGTGGCGACGCTCGGCTACGTGATCGCCGCCCGGCTTCCACTGGGCCACGGCTATTGGGCGCCCCTCACCTCGGTGATGGTGATGCGGCCGGATTTCCACCAGACGTACGCACGTGCGGTGGCCCGTCTCGCCGGGACCCTGGCGGGGGTCGCGCTCGCCACCGGGATGGTGCGGGTACTGGGCCCGGACGCTCATCTGTCCGGCGCGCTGGCGGTGGTCTCGGCGGGCCTGTCGTACATGCTCAACCGTACCGGCTACGCCTACTCCCAGTGCTTCACCGCCGCGTACGTCGTCTTTCTCCTCGGCATGGGGGGCCAGGCATGGGAGCAGACGGTCCCGGACAGGATGGTGCTCACCCTGCTCGGCGGGGCGCTGGCCATGCTGGCGTACGTGGTGTTCCCCGCGTGGGAGACACCCCGGCTGCCGGGCCGGCTCGCGGACTGGCTCGCGGCCAACGGCCGCTACGCGGCCTCGGTGCTGCGCCATTACGCCGAACCGACCCGGGAGCGTCAGGCCGACATGCGCAGGGCACTGCTGGCGAGCAGGGAGGCACGTGCCGCCTGGCAGGAGGCGTACGACCGGGCGAGGCGGGAACCGGTCCGCCCCAGGGGGCTGACGTCGCGTGAGGCGCACGAGGCGCAGGAGGCGCTCAAGGGGTTCGGCAGGGCGGCGATGCTCATGGAGAGCCACGTCCCGCGGGACGGCGGTCATGACGTCTCCGAGGCGGAGCGGTTCGCCGAAGCTCTGGAGGCGGACACCGCGCGGGCGGCAGCCGACGTCCGCGAACACAGGAATCCGGAGTGGGGACGCGTGGAGGAGGCGCTCCGTGCGTGGGAGGACACCGCCGGAAGGGAGAGCCCGGTGGTGCGGCGCGAGGCGGAACTTCAGAAACGGTCCTTGGAGGACCTCGCGACGGCCGTGAGCCGCACCCCCCTGGAAAGGGACGTCGGTTCTGCTCGCGAGGAGCGGCGGGTGCGGGCCGCCGCCGCGGCGGACGACGGATCAGGACCGGCCAACCGGGGCGGGTGACGAAGCCGGCCGGCCGCGCCGCCTGTCCCACAGCTCCACGGCGACCTGCGCTACCTCACCGATCCCGACGCACTGCCCGGCGCATCGCCGGCCTGCGGCCGAATGTGATCGCCGTGATCACGGAGACCGTCAACGCCGTGGAGCCGCCGTCTACCCGCGCGGCGTACGCGGTCGAGAACGCCGCTCTGATGGCCACGGCCGACGCGGCGGTGGTCGAACTGGCACACAAGCTCCTCGCCGCCGGCATCCAGACACGCGAAGGGGAGCGGGACCACGAGAGGATCCTCGACAGCATCTGATCCGATCGCCGGACGAGGCCGTCGCCCCGCAACGCGTTCCGACGGGACCCGCGTGCGCCGCGGACGCCTTGATCACCTTGTGCTCAGCCCAGTACCTGCACTGCGTAGAGCGCACCGACGCCGGTCGCCAGGGCGGCCAGCAGCAGGCGCAGGGCGGCCTCCGGCAGGCGGGGCTGGAGGTGAACGCCGAGGTATCCGCCGAGGAGCCCGCCGGCCCCGCAGGACAGGCCGAGGAGCCAGTCGGGGGCGATGTCGCCCGCGGTGGTCAGGGAGAGCAGCGCGTAGCTGGACGCGCCGACCACGGAGGTCACGAAAGTGGCGGCGAGCGCGGCGGGTGCGACGGTGGCGACCGGGGTGCCGCGGCCGACGAGGACAGGGCCCAGCAGGGAGCCACCCCCGATCCCGTAGATGCCCCCGACGACACCGACGAGGAGCGCCAGCGTTCGGGTGGCGCGTGGCGAGAGCGGCCGTGGATCACGCGATCGTCCCGGGCGTACGGTCCGCTGCCCGAGCCACAGACCGAGGGGCACCAGGAGCGCCGCGACGAGCAGGCGGAAGACGCGCGCCCCGGGTACGGCGAAGACCCGGATCAGGGCGCCCAGGACGACGCCGGGCAGCGTCCCGGCGATCAGCAGACGGGGCAGGGGCCCGTCGAGGCGCCCGGCCCGCCAGTAGCGGAAGAGAGCACCGGGGCCGGCCACCACGTTGTAGAGCAGGTTCGTCGGTGTCACCGCCGGGCTCGGCACGCCCAGCACGCTGACCTGCACCGGCAGCAGGAAGACCGCTCCGGAGACGCCAACGGGGGCCGTGGCCAGGGATATCAACAGCCCCGTGGCGCAACCGAGCAGCCCCATGGACCAGTCCACAACAGTCCCCCTCCGGCGATCGGCCCCCGGAGCGGGTTGAAGTTCCGGCTCCGGTGCCTGCTGTTCTGATGACCATCGACCCCGCCCCGATCCAACCGTCCGCCGAAGGGGGTGGACAACTGCTGTCCGAAGGCGCAGGAGATCAAGGTCGCGGGGCGAGGGCCCGCGGGTGATGGGGGTTCAGGTCCCGTCCTCGTCGGCCGGCCGTGCCGCGCCGGGCTCGCAGGCGGCCACGAGAACGGCATCCAGCTGGGCTCGGGTGGCGGCGAGCTCCCGCATGTGATGGTCGATGCGCGCCCGCTCCGAGCGGAGCCGGGCGACCATCTCCGGGGTGACCACCCCCGTGCGTGCGCACGGCAGGAACTCCGCGATCGTCTGGCTACTGAGCCCCGCGGCGTAGAGAGCCTGGATCCACCGCACCCGCTGCACGGCATCCGGGCCGTAGAGGCGCTGCCCGCCTGCGCTGCGGCTCGACGTGATGAGTCGCTGCTGCTCGTAATAGCGCAGCGCACGTGTGCTCACCCCCGCTGCAGCCGCCACCTCGCCGATGCGCATCCTGTCTCTCCTTCCGTCCAGGCCGTCGCCGGGTCCCGAACCTTCCTGAGGAAATCCTGCGGCTCGTCGACCACGGACTTGCCTTTGACGTCAACGTCAACTTCTACACTCCGGGCAGCCGGGCCATCAACGCCGGTAGAACCCACCATGACGAAGCAGGAACCCATGAACACTGAGAACACCGTGACCGACGGCCTCATCCCCGCCGACATCCTCGCCTCGGCCACACCCGTCGCGGTCTACGGATACGCGCGGGCCAGGGCGGGTGAGGAGAGCCGCCTGCTGGGCGAGATCCAGGCGGTCATCGGACCCACTCGCGAGGAGGCCGGATGCGAGCAGTACGTCGTGCACACCGCACCCGACGAACCGGGCGCCTTCGCCTTCTACGAGCGCTGGTCCTCCGGCGCTCACCTGCTGGCGCACGTATCGCAGCCGTTCATGCAGAAGTACTTCGCAGCCATCGCGGACCTGGTCGACACAGAGCTGGAGGCCCACTGGCTGAACCCCGTCTCGTGATCAGGCCGTACGGCCTGCGCCTGCCGGGCCGGACCCGGAGTCGGGGCCAGGCCTTTGGCGATGGGGCGCCGGTACAGCGTCGGCGCCGGGGTGGGCGTACCGCTCGACCGCCGCGGTGCATGCCGCGGCGGGGCGCCGGTCAACGACCGCAGCGACATCCAGACAGCACCCGATCCGATACCCCGGTGGTCCCAACAGTCGGGGGGGGGAGCACGTCCGCCAAGCGTCTCATCCCCAACTCGTCCAGACCACGTTGGCTGAGGGAAGAGGCACCGCTGATGACGAATCGCATTCCGCGACGGCGGGCGAGATCTGCGGCTGACAGCAGCAGTCCGCGCACCTCGGGGGCGTGGCTTTGTCCACGAGAATGGACAACAGATGTTCACCACCTCGGAAGGCATCAGAGTACGCCGAGGTTCGAACGGTGATGTTCAACGTCCTGGCTGTGCTTCGGCCCCCGCAGTGGATCCAAAACACGTTGGCCTGTCTGCCACGAAGCTGCGACGATGCCATCTGCTTCTAGCGGAGGGCATTTGTTCGTTTTCGTGTGTGTGGGGTGCGGCGCTGAGCTGACCAACCCGCTGTCCCGGGTCGCCCTGCCGGCCCACGCTCATCAGAAGTACGGGAACGGGATTCAGCTCCCGGTGCTGATGGAATCGGGCACGTTCGCCGTGGACCCGGATCCTTGGGGGCCGCCATGGCGGAGATGGGAGGAGATCCATCCGGACGAGGCGGTGGCCCGCGGCATCTACGTGCCGGTCCACGCGCTCTCCGACGGCGCCCCTGGTTCGATCGTCATCGCACCTGGCGACGCCCGCGGCACCCTGCTGATCCCGGAGCGGGCCGGCGGCTACTGTTGCGGCCTCGACGGAGCAGACGGTCCCAACATGGCATGTGAAGAGTGCGGCCTGCCCGTGGCGAGCCGAATCGACGACTGCTCACTCTGGCAGGCGGTATGGCTTGCCCCCAACGCCGTGCGCCGCCTCCACGTCGACGGCGCCGACTCCGCACCGCTCTCCTGGGCAGAGCTGTTGGAGGAAGGGAAGTGCACGCCTCCGTTCGAGCCGGTCGCCACATGGGGGTCGCGGCTCGGGCCGAACCACTTCTGGTCGTGGAGCCCGCAGTGGGAGGCCGCGGTCGGCCGGGCACTTGCTCACCTGCTAGCGGCCTCGGAGGGCCAGCCGGTGACCGTCCCGGACGGTCTGAGCAAGGAAGTGTTCCAGCGCGCCCTCGACGCCCTGTTGCCCGCGGGTCCGCCGGCACGGCGCGCTGTCCTGGCCGGACCAGGACAGTCCACTCCCAACGCGGACGCTGACATGGTCCTCGTGCCGGCCCATCCGCAGACCGGAGAGACTTGGAGGCCGGCCGGCCCTGCCACTACGGCGTACCCGGTGCCTGTGCCGTTCGGGGTGTGGCTGTGGCTGGCCTTCCCGAAGGCGCACCTGCCAGTTCCCGCGTCGGGTGGCATGCCCGATGGCGTCCTCCGCGACGACCCGCCCGCACCGCGTCCCCGGTACTTGTTCCGGGCCGATCCTGGCGCGTTTCAGCACACCCTGGTCCGGCTGCCAGCCGTCCGCAGTTCGTGGTTGCGTGAGATCCACGAAAACCTCACGCAGCACATGCACGCTGGCCTCTTCTAGCGGACTGCCCAAGGTGCCGTAGCCGGTCTCCGACTTGCTCCGCAATCGAACAGCGCCGGACAGCGGTGTCTCCCGAAGTGGTGAACATCTGCTGTCCGTTCTCATGAACAAAGCCAGGGGCGAGATAAGTGACCTCGCGGAGGTCGACCTCCATGACACCGGGGGCCCGGGCGAACGTTCTCGAAAGTCTCCTGTGGACTCGGGGCACCCTTCGCGCGGACACCTCGCCCCGCAACCGGACGACGATCCGGTCATCACGGTGGTGAGAGGGGCTGAGCGGCACGGGAAGCCTTCCGGACGCGACGGAGACGTCGCCGACCAGACTTCCCGGCACACCACCCGCCCCGAGCGCGGAACGGGCCAAGGATTGCCCTGTTCGGGTTGTGCTGGTGGCCGTGTCGGTGCCTAGGGTCCCGAGCAGCAGAAGACTGCCGCCCTGCCGCGCAAGCCCGGCTGGCCAGTCAAGAGGACTGCTGTACGGGAAGCGGGGGCGCCCGTTGGAGTCGGCACTCTTCCTGGAGTATCTGGGGCAGAACGGGAGGGACCTTGCGTGGAGGAAAGCTGTCGTGGCTGTAGTAGACATTGGGTGGTCGTAGGCTTAGTGTCGTCTTCGTAGCCAGAAGTCAGAGGGGCGGAGCAGGTATGAACTGCTCTGCCGTTGGACGAGAAGGACACGGCCCCGGAGGGGTCGTGAGCAGGACCTGCGGTATCTGTGTAATCGAAAGGTAAGGAGCGGATCGCCATCAGGATCGCCCGGGCGCGGAAGCTGTCCGCCCGGGTTTCGCAAGGCCCCGGA